>JAUWJS010000040.1 GCA_030607575.1 Candidatus Heimdallarchaeota archaeon
CTACTGTGAATGAAAATAGTGAAATTGATGTAGTTAGACATATCTATTTTGAATGTACAAGTTGTACAGAATGTTGTAAGTTGAATAACATTCCTGTGACTGAACTAGAGATTAGACTCATACAAAATAATGGTTTTGAAATTGATCAGATTTTAAAAGAATTGAGTCCTGTTCTTATCGCAAACCAAAACCTTGAGAAAAATGGTTTTTTTAAAGCATACATTTTAAGAAAAAAACCATTTGTGAATGAATGTGTTTTTCTTGATGAGAAAGGTTTGTGTAAAATACATAAATTCAAACCACTGACATGTCAGCTTTATCCTTTTTCGGTCAAGAAAAATGAAAACAAACTTTATGTTATAGTTCATCCTAAAAATATCTGTAAATTCATTGAACTGGATGTTGAAGAATCAAGATCAAATACTGTTGAAATTACAGAGTCTCTATTAGCAGCTCTATTTGGTGAGAAACAAACAGAGTAATGATAAACTTTATCTGTAACAATTACAGATATTTCTTCATGAGCTTGTTTAAAACAAATTTTATGAAGCTCGTTGAAGCATATCTTCAAGACAAAGGTTTCACTGTCGAGATGTGTAATATTTACACTAGAAACGTTGATTTCTTTGAAAGCTACAAGCGAGTAATCATGTGTGCATACAAAGATGATTTACTCCTAACTATTCGTGCAAGAAGTGGAGAAGTATCTGATCCATTTAAAGGAACAGATGAACAGATTGAAGCTAAGCTTCAAGCACCAGCTCTAAAGCTATTAAGCTGTGTTTTATCTTTAAATTCAGGAATGGATCCAGTTTATTGTGACAAATTCAAAGGTATGAAAGCTATTCCTGTTATCATAATGGAAAAATCTTCGAGGAACCATCCACTTTACTATTATTTTGATGGTGACGCCAGAGAATCGAAGACCTGGTATAAGAAGAAGAATGTAGTTTATCTTCCTTGGGAATGGATAAAGGAATTTTGGAGTAGGGATTTTGAATTATCATTATTAGATCAAGGATATGAAGTTTCAAAACCAAATGTCTTTGAATCAGAAGCTCATATTACGCAAGCTATAACTGAAATTGAAGAAGTATTAGCATCTAGAAGAATCGGAATAATGAAATCTATTCATTTGGATAAGCCTACTCTTCCACCATTAGCTCTCACTCTTACACAAAATGATCAAATGATGATTTTTGTTGTAGATGAACCAGATGATAATGTTCACCCCAAACTTATGGATTTTGCAGTGTATCATTTTGGTACAAAAACAGAAAAGTTTCCGACTACTGCCAAAGCTATTTTCTTCAATATCTCAACCAATGATGATAAAAGTTACATGACACCCTATGTTCCTAAGGACACCAAGTTTGTAGAGGATCATTTTGATCACCCTATAGTTATTAGAATAACACCCAAAGGATTTAAGTTACTTCTAGAGGTTGCCTCTATAGAAGAACTATCTGCCCTTCCTCAATTAAGTCCAATTGCAAGTCTTGAACTTGTTGGATTGTTGAAAACATCTTCTGGATATTGGTTTACTAATGTATTCAATGAGGCTAAGAAGAGGCTAAAGAATTTCTATTCATCAAAATGTCCTTTCTGTTCTAATGCTAATATTCTACATCAAATCCCAGATTACGCTGCTTCATACCTTAATCTTGAACTCCAATTAACAAAAGAAAATTCGTATGTGGTTTATTGTGATGATAAGAGAAGTGGGTGTGGTTTAGGATTTGTTATAGTGAAGGATAAGTTTCAAGGTGGCGTCCATGGTTTCTTTGTTGGTGGAGATCAGCAGTATGCTCATGAAGTTGACAATGCAAAAAAGCAAATCCAGTCAATAGGATTGAATACACACTCTTTTACTCATATAAAACGATGATTAGATAGGTACAAACTTGAACCCGTAACCTATTAATCCTTCTTCTCCATTTTTTGATAATACTCTAAAAACCATTCGGACTTTTGTTCCTTCTGAAAGTTCCTCAAGTTTGATATCAGTAATTTGTCCAGTTACCTTAATGCCATCATCTAATTCAACAAGACTAATTATATACGGCGCATAAAACATCAATTCTTCAGCAGTCTGAGATACTCTCGTAAAATGAAGAATTTTCCCTGTTTGTGCAAGTTTCAGTTCTGTAATATTTTTACTGGAGCAGTGAGGACAATATTGAGTGATTGGAAAGCTCTTCTTTTTACATTCCTGACATAAGATTCCCAAAGCTAGATATTTCTCTCTTCTTTCTCTCCATATTTTGGGTGGTTCCATTATTTATCATCTTCCATATTTGAAAGTATATTCACTAAAACACTTGCTCCTGTTCCCATAACATTCTGTGTTAGACCATACTTGATATCATCAACTTGTCTTTCGTCAGCTTCTTTTCTCATTTGTTGGACTATTTCAATAATTTGAGCAATTCCTGTTGCACCGAAAGGATCCCCTCTAGCCTTGAGACCTCCACTGGTATTTACACTAATATCTGAGTTAAGTTGAGTTTTACCATCAATTGTTGCTCCGCCGCCATCTCCTTTTTGGAAGAATCCTAGATCTTCTATTGCTAGAATCTCTCCTATAGGATATGAATCATGTACTTCAGCAATGCTGATATCCTTCGATGAAATTTGAGCCATTTCATAAGCTTTCTTTGAGGCAATCTGAGTTGCTAGAAGTGATGATAAGTTTTCTCTATGGTGTAGAGCTATTTTATCTGAACTTTGAGCTGAACCCACAACTTTAACCTTTCTTTCAATTTCTGTATGGCTTTCTACAAATTCTTTGGAAGCTATTACTACTGCTGCACTTCCATCACAGTGGGTTGCTGGATCAAATCTGCCTATGGGATCTGAGATTCTCTTTGCATCCAGAAATCGTTTTAATGAGATTTCACGTCTAAATTGAGCGATTGGATTATTCACTCCATTTTTGTGGTTTTTGACTGGAACTGACGCTAATTGTTCCATGGTTGTATTGAACTCCTTCATATGAGCTTGAGTCATCCAAGCATACAGACTTGTTAATGTGGCCCCTTGCTCAAATTCCCATTGATAATCTATTGTACCTCCAAGAATTTTCTCCAGTGTACTACTATTAACAAAATCACTTAATTTTTCTGTACCTAGTACTGCAATACAGTCTAGACCACTTTTTATAGCTAAGAATGCTTGATGAAATGCTCCCGCTCCACTTGCATTTCCTACATCAATTTTAGTGATTGGTATGTTCAAATTGCATTCTCTACTAGCTTCTCCTCCTATGTAAGACTGACCGTTCCTATTTGAAACCAATGACCCAAAATATAGACTCTGAATCAGATCCTTGCTAATCTTTGCATCTTGAATAGCTTTAGATAGAGCTTGTGATGCACTGAAACTAGGATTCAGTTCATAGTGCTCACCGAATTTAGTTATACCATATCCTATAACATAGACTTCTCTTTTACTCATATTATCACCTCAAAATCCCCTTGAATCTAGAATACTTTCCATAGTTAATTTCTTCCTTGTTGTTAATATAATGTTCAACTGTTAGTGGATATGATTTGAGTGCTTCAATATCATCAGTAATCAAAAATGAAAACGCATCACTTCCAGCACCACTGCCATATGAAGTCATAAATATTCTATCTCCTGGGTTGGAATTATTAAGAATATGTGCTAATCCTAGCATTGATGAAGCGGAATATGCATTTCCAATGTTCTTGCATATTAAACTGATATCGATTTGGTCAGTTGTAAAGCCAAGCATTTTTGCAACCGTAAGTGGAAACTTAGTATTAGGTTGATGAAACGTGACATGATTGTAATCTGAAGGTTTGGTTCCAAGTTTTTCCATTAATCCTTTGGAAGCATCAACAATATGTTGAAAGTATGCTGGTTGTCCTGTAAATCTATTCCCATGAGAAGGAAATACTGCTCCTTCTCTTCTCCAAAAGTCTGGTGTATCTGTAGTGATTGAATATGTCCCCTCTAGCTCTGCTACAACTCTCTCCTTACCAATTAGAAAAGCTGCACTTCCAGCTCCAGCTGTATATTCTAGAGGATCTCTTGGTTTAGCTTGGCTGTCATCTGAACCTATAGCTAATCCAAATTTTATCATTTCAGACTTAACTAATCCAAAACACATTTGCATCCCAGCAGTTCCAGCTTTACATGCAAATTCCAAATCTGCAGCAGTTAATTCCTTTTCAGCATCAATAGCTGCCGCGACAATTGTAGCTGAAGGTTTAACTGCATAAGGGTGAGATTCGCTCCCAACATAGATTGCACCAATATCTTGAGGATTCCCTTTCCATCGACTTATTGTATTTCTTGCAGCTTCAACAGACATCGTAGCTACATCTTCATCTGGTCCAAGAACTGATTTACTAGAAACCTGTAATTGTGAAATAATTTCATTTGGATCGTCATCCCAAACCTTAGCTATTTCCTCAATAGATATACGATATTTAGGGATATACGTGCCATAGGATACTATACCTAATTTGCTCATGATAATACCTTGAAAGAGTTTATTCTTTATAGCTGTAATAGAAACTATAAGTTAATTCTAACCTTCATTATCATATGGATAATCAAACCATTAATTAAAATTTCCTACAAAGATATGAAATAAAACTTAGCTGCTAACCTCTTCCTCTTTCTTCTTTTGAGGAGGTTTAGCAATAACAACTCTTGCAGGTTTTAGTAAAATCCCTTCTAACATAAATCCCTTTGATACGACTTCTATTATTTGGTTATTGGCTTTTTTAGCATCTTCAACTGTATATAGAGCTTCATGATATTTTGGATCAAATATATCATCAATTGGATTTATAGCTTTAATTCCTAAAGCTTCGAAAGCAGATTTTGTATTCTTGAAAATCAGCTTAATTGCATCTTTAGAAGATTTCAAATCATCATTTTCATTCAAAACTGTTAGAGTTTTCTCTAAATCCTCATATAGGGTTGTTAATTTTAACAAAATGCTACTTTTAACTCGAAAGTTAGAAAATTCTTGATCTTTTTGCATTCTCTTTTTGAAATTTTCAAAATCTGCTTGAATTCTTTGAGCTGTATAAAGAAATTCATCTTGCTTGATTTTCGCTTCCCTTAATTCCTGATTTAATGTCCAGATTATTTCAGTTAATTCATCAACTTGATTATTATTTACCAGATTTAGTATTTCAACAGATAAATGATTTTTTTCAACTTCTTCTGGAATGAGCTTTGTTTCTTCTTGAGAAACTTGTTCCTCTGGCTCACTATCTACATCTACTTCAATGAATTCTTCTTCTTTATCGGGTTTGTCAGCTTTTTCAAACATTGGAAAAATCCACCTTTGAATCTCGTTTTTCAGCCCAATTACTGACATTTAAAATCTTCTATTCGACCAATAAAAATCTCTCTTTGTTTGATTTCGAAAAATATACGTTTGGGCACAACTAAATATTTATTTAGAGTTTGTTAAAGAAAAGCTCGCATAGGGGGCTATAAGGTTCTCTCAAACAGCTAAAACGTTGGATTGACTAGAAATGCACGAGAAAGTAAATGAAAAATCTATAAAGAATAAAGAAGCTATTAAGAAACTCATCAAGAAATTACATGAAGGGGAAGATCCTCAAAAGGTGAAAGAAGAGTTTAAAGAAGTTATTAAAAATCTCTCTTCTTATGAAATTGCTCAAGCTGAGGAACAGCTTATAAAGGAAGGTATGCCTGTTGAAGAAATACATCATATGTGTGATGTTCATTTAGCTGTTTTACAAGAAACATTAGAAGAAGAACAAGATTTGGCCCCTGAAGGGCATCCAATTAATATTCTTATGCAAGAACACGCAATACTCTTGGAAAAAGTCAATAGATTGCGAGATATTTACAAAGAAATCAGCAAGAAGAATAAGTTTCCTGAAATTATTAATGAATTAATTGAGATTGAGAGCATTGTTGATATGATTCAGAAATCTGAAGATCATTATCTCAGAGAAGAAAATGTTATATTTCCATACTTAGAAAAATATGGTGTAACTCAACCCCCCAAAATCATGTGGATTGACCATGATAGAATACGTGATCTGGAGAAAAATCTGATCAGTTTAGTTAAGAACAAAGACGAACATGATTTTCCAATTTTTCTTGAAAAATTCCATCTTTTTGCCCATGGTTTAGCTGAAATGCTAGCAAGTCATTTCCCAAAAGAAAACAAAGTTTTGTTTCCAACGGCTATGAAACTCCTAAAAGAATTAGATTGGGTTGATGTAAGAAAACAATTTGATGATATTGGATATTTCTTCTTATCTCCTGATAAGATTCCCGAAAAGGATGAAATAGATGAGGAAACAAAATCTGTAATTGTTGATGAAAAACACGTTGATTTAGGTACAGGAGTCTTAGATTTGGAAATCCTTCAACAGATCTTCAAAACACTGCCTGTAGATACGACTTTTGTTGATAAAGATGATGTTGTGAAATTTTACAGTGAAGGTCCTGATAGAGTATTTGTACGTACTCCAAGTGTTATAGGTAGATTAGTTGAAAACTGTCATCCTTCTAAGAGTGTAGACAAAGTGATGAAGATTATTGAACAATTCAAAAATAAAACTCTTGACAAAGCTGAATTCTGGTTAGAGTTAGGAGATAGATTGATTTTCATTCGATATTTTCCTGTTAGAAATAAAGCAGGAGAATACTTGGGAGTTCTAGAAGTTACACAAGATATAACTGATATAAGAAAAATTGAAGGTGAAAAAAGACTCCTTTAATCCCTTTTCCTCTTTTAACGTTCAACCACTGATTTTTTAAATATCCTTTCTTTAGTATATATGGCCAGAGCTTATCATAGACCTCTCTGAGCAATGTTATGGCTAGCGGTGACGAGAGTGAGCTCTCTGGCCAAAATATCTGTAGGTGAAATTGGTGAAAATAGTAGTTCTCTCTGGGTTGCCTTTAAGTGGTAAAACAACTAATGCTAAAGTAATTGGGCCAAAATATAGTATGCCCTTGTATGAAACCGGCACTGAAGTTCTAGAAGAAGTGACAAGTAGAGGTTTTGAATTTACACCTGAAAATATTAAGAAGGTTACTGATGAATGTAAGAAGATTTCAGATAGCTTTTTTACAGAAAGGTTGATGAAAAAAATAGACAAACTTTCAAGTGAAGTCCCTGGTGTTTTTATCTCAGGAATAAGAGCTGTTTCAGAAGTTGATGTATTAAAAAAGCATTTTGGTGATGATAATGTCTTTGTAATTGCTTTTCATACTTCTATGAAAACTAGGTTCAAAAGGCTTGACAATCCTGATCGTATTGAAGAAACAAAAGGTGCTAAAGCAAAAGAAGATGAGTTACTAAGAAACTTCGACAATTTCTTGGCTAGAAATAAAAAAGAACTTGGATATGGAGTCGGAGATGTAATGGCTCTAGCCGAATATGTGATGAGTACTGAAAATAGAATCTGGCCCTATGTTACTTTGGATGAAAATCAGACAAGCTTTGAAACGATTGTCAGAGAGATATTGAACCTTGAATAACAATCCAGAGTATCAATTTTTTATTGCTCTATTTGTTAACTCGTAAGCACTAAATGAATAACTTTATTTGATACGGTTACAAAGAAAAGTTAGGTGAATGGGATGGTTCAAAATCCATTTGATGACGAAAATTCTAAAGACGATCCAAAGAAAGCAAAGTTAAGATCTCAAGCTCAACAGCAGTTTATACAGCAATTGCAACAAAGAATTGCTAATCAGTCCAATAGAATTGAAGAACTGCAGGTAGAAATTTCAAAACTTAATCAAGTTATACAAAACAAAGATTTGGAAATACAAAAATATTCTAAGAAAGTAGAAGAAGAAAGAATGTTTTTTGAGCAAGACAAGAAAGCAAGAAGCGATCGAGAATATGAACTACAAAAAATTGTTCAGCAGAAAGAATTAGAAATTAATAAACTTCAAAAAAGTTCACCACAAGCAACTATTAGTCCTCCAACCCCCCTTCATGAACCATCTAGTGAATCAAGTGTGTCAAATATTCCTGAGTTAGATTTAGGCCCAGTTAACAATTTTGTTGATACTTTAATGGCTTATTACAAGAAACCAACAGATGATATCTTTGTTTCTTCACTAAGAGATTTAGCTATTCACTGTAGTGAAAGTGGAACAACAGATCAGCAAGTTCTAGGACTTCTTCTCAAAGCAGAGATGCCTATGACAGAAGATGAAATAAAACAAAAATTACAAATTGAACCTCAAGATATTTCAAGAGCAATTTTTAGATTAACGCAAAAGAATTTCATTAAGAAGGTTGGAAGAGGTTTTGCTGTCATCTCATCAGAATTTGCCGAAATGACAGATATTTCAAAGAACTGGAGGGGTCTTACACCAGAGCAAGTATATGAAAATTTGATGTCAGTTGTCTATGTTGAATCTGATAAAAATGAGCTAATACAAGCTTTTACAAAAGCCAGAGATGCATTAATGGAAATGGGTATCCTTGCAACTCAAAGAAGACATGAAATAAGCCAAATAATTGAAAAAATAAAACGACATCCTGTCACAAATAACGAACTAACTGAAACAATAAAATCATGGATAGAATCATAAGATTATTTTCATCCCAAATGGTCCTCTGAAAATAAATTTTGCTTCTTTCTCTTCAACTTGCATGATGAGATCTATAGGAAAACCATTAATTGTGGATTCTTTAGGAATTACAACTTTAACTTTCCCCTCATATAGTTTGACTTGTCTTCCAGGACTCGTATCATAGGTAGAAAATGGTGTTTTTCGGATTATACATATTCTTGGAGAGTAATATGGATTCTTAAGAAGTATAAATGAGTAAATTTCACCTTCTTTGATGAGAGTACCACTTTGATAGATATAAAACCAATCCTGCAAAAAGATGTCTAGCTCATCTTTGACGACATATTCATTAGAGATTAATCTTTGTAATTCATTAATATTTGCAATAGTAATTACCGGAAGTTCAAATATTCCTAATTCTTGTAAATCTTCAATTCCTTGATAAATTTCTTCTGTACATCGCTCCTTTATGGCATAGTGAAGAACTACAAGTAATTCCAAAGTATCTTTTGAGAGAACCTGATCTTCAAGATTCAAAGCAAGATAATGTGATTGAAGGAGTATTAATAAAGCATGTTCAAATTGCTCCTTTTGTAGTAAAATATAACCAATCTGAATGAGTAAGGAAATTTCATCTTTTTCTTCAATTACTGCTTTTTTATCTATTAAACCACTCTCCATTATGGTTGATGCTAGAATGACAGCTCTGATTAGACCTAGTAAATCTAAACGACCTTGTTTTTCGCATAGAAATAGGAATTTTTCGGAATAATATCCTTTCAATCTCTCATGATTATTTGTAACTAGAAAATAAACCATTCTTAGGAAATGAAGATCCATAAAAATGTCTGAAACAAGATTAGGAAAAATTGTAGAAACTTCAATTATTATATTTAAATGACCATCCAATTTATCAAAATCCAGAAGTGTAAACTCAACTACACTAAGCAAGTAAAGTATTCTGACTTTTAACCGGATAGATAACTCCTCAATATAACTTTCCTTTTCTAGAAGTGCAATTCGAAGTTCTAAAGATTGATCAGATAGTTCAATGTAAGCTTCTTCAAGTTCTAACCTTAAAACTTCAAGATTCCCTTTTTCCATTTCTTCTATGTAATTTGGAAACTCAAATTCTAATTCATTCATTAGTTCGATAAGATTATTCTCTTCTACTAAGGTATGATATTTCGAAGTCTCCCTTTCTGGAGATATTTGATTTGCAGCAATAATATTCTGTAGCACATTGATTGCATGCTCTTGGATTTTTTTAATTCTAGTTACAGGATCAAACATTTGCCTTTTTTCAACAGAATGTCTGATCTCATCTGATAAAACAGTGTCATGGAGTTTTTCTAAAACCTCATTATGAGCTTCATGAGAACAAGTGTTTCTTAATAAGAATACAAATGAAGAACTAATCAAAATAGGGACATTTAATGCTTCACAAGTTTTTACAAGCTTTAAATCACTTGATACTACAGTTGCATTGACTTGTTTTGCTGCTACTATATTTGATAAATCATTAATTTGAGGAGATGAAAGCTCTTCTTTGTCTAAATTCTCTCTGTAATCTCTAACCTCTTTGATTGGGATTTTTATGATCTGAATTGGAGGCTTGATTCTTCTGCGGAGATACCAGCGAATTTCCTGCAAAATATAATTTGTAACAAAAAGTTCGACCCCCATTTCTTTTATTATTTCTAGGAATAACGCAAATTCTGAAGGATTTGTTTCAAATCCACTGATAAAGAAATTAGTATCTAATACAAATTTATTGTTTTGTGCTTTGTTTGTGGAAATCATATCATTTCCTTCTTTTGCGTTTCTTCTTAATAATTGAATAAGCAAGAATACAATAAAAAATTATCTGCTCAAAATGGAAAGGATAAGGCGTTTCAGTTGTACTCACAAACTCAGGTTTAGTGATATTTTCTGATACGGATTCAATATAATATTCAAAGAAGTAATTATTTCCTAAATCTAATTCAGGTGGGTCATAATATGAGTGATAGAATTCTTGAAACTCAAGGGAAAATGATTGAAGTTGGCCACTTTTGGTATATGCCAACCATCCATTCATGTAGACTTTTGTATCTTGAATATATAATCTTGGAACAACAGTTTGGGTATTATTTGATTGGTAATCAAATGAAAATTCCCACAGGATGTGGTGAAGATTATCCTTTTTTTGATACTCAATGTGAAAATCTATTTCTCTGACGGTAAAAAAAGAGCTTGTAACACCTGTGAGTGTAAATTGAAACCCGTGAAACACTTGATGCAGTTGTTCCCATAATTTTTCTGCTAAAATTGTCATTCCTAAATATTTATCCCATGTTGGTATGAGAACAGGCGGAATCTGTGCAACCCATGATCCGTGAACTGGTGTTGATGAGAAATAAGAATCGAGAAGTTTGTCATATACATAAAGTCTTTTTTGGAAATTTAAGCCAGATTTGGAAAATGTATATCTTAGACCATATGTTTGATTTAATTGGTTAATCCAGTAATCCCACAACTCTAGTTGGTCTTTAGTAGAATTTCTTAGTTGGTAAATTTCATGTCTAGAGGAACTATTCGTAATAAAGAATTGCATAATGTGTGAATCTAATGGGGAGAGAATTTCTTCATAACTTTCTAATGAGATGACCAGAACGCTACTCTTGCCCCCATATATTAGATGAACAGAGAGCGCAGTTAATAGACCACTATACTTATTCCAAGTTGCACGCATCGATATGGACGTTTCTAGTTTGATATCTAATGAAATTGTAAACTCTTCTTCTCCGTTATTGTAAATATTAACTGAAAAAGATTCATCAAGAAGCAAAGAAGCAAATTCAGCTTCATATCTGTCAAAATCTTCCCCAATAATTAGAGGTAAGAAATCAAAATAATTAGCATCTTTAATCATTGCTCCAAAATTTGGTCTAGTAATGTTAGTGAAGATTTTTGGTATAACTATAGCAGTTTCTTTAGGGAGTTCAGCTTGTATAATTTCTGATTCTACTGGTTCGAAGTTAAAACCAATGAACTCTGCAATAAAGTCACTTCCTGTGTTAATTTCAGCAGTTAGAGGTTCTTCTAGAACTAAATAACTTTCAATTAAATATACTGTTTCCTGAGTTAGTATGAATTTGTCAGATTCAATATAGTAGATGTCTCTAAATTCTGTAGACCTTTCCCTTAGTAAAACATTCAATACTCCATTTGAGAAAAATCCATGTAAATCAAATCCTAAATCTTCAAACATGTTATCTAGATTTTCACCTTGAGCAATCCTATAACTGATAAGATATCCTTTATCCTCAAAACCAATCTCTCGAAAATTTTCAGTATGTTCTGCTTCTATTTTTGAGATAGAAAGACTAAGTACTATGAAAACGAAAATAATTGATACTAATTTGTTATTTCTCATCCTTAGTACCTCTTCTATTTTTCTTTTTTGTTTTCTCCCCTTTGAAAGTTATTACTATAGCTGGAGGAACAATAAATAACCTTGAGACAAAAACATCGATTAGTATTCCTATTCCTAGACCTAATCCTAATTGTTGCATGTGAATAGATGAAGTGAATAATAAGCTGAAATAAGATGCTGCCATAATTATTCCTGCAACTGAAATATTATTCATTGTTTGATCTACTGCTTCTATAATTGCTTTTTCTGAATCTTTAACATCTGAATAGATATCTTGGAAAATGCCTAGAAATAGTACATCAAAATCCAATCCTAAAGCTGTTAAAACCGCATATGCTAGTAAAGGTACAATCCAATATATTGAACCGCCTAAGAAAATTAAAGCGCACAAACTAAACAAGCCCAAGCTTATTCCAAGAGACAATAGTATAGTTAATAAAACTCTTGCAGACATAAAGAAATTTCTCAAAAATAGGAATAATAATAGCGTAATTGTAACTGAAACAAATAGGAAAATTAAATTAAAATCAAATGAAATTCCTTTTTTGGAATCATATAGAATTGGTGCAAAGCCCGTTGCAAATGTTTGCCATTCGGTAATCTCTCTCTGTTCAATAATTTCTGAAATTGTTTTTCTTATAGCTTTAATCTGTTCGTCTAATCTTCTGTCTCCTTCCATATATTGGGAACCACAATAAACAATAGCATAAGTTTCATCGGAAAAAACAAAATTCTTCATTAGAATTTGTATTTCTTCTGTTACAAACAAAGAAGTGTTCTGGAAATGTTCATAATATGGTTTACCAAAAGGATGACTTAGCCCTGCAAGAACCGTTATATTCGTTTCAATCCTAATTGCTTCAATTATAAATAAAACCTCATTTATAGATTTAAAATTCAAACTGTCATTACTGAAAATAAATGGCTCCACGTCTGTAGTCTTGAAAAGAAGAGAAATTTGACTAATATATTCTATTCCCATATGTTGAGTAATTGCATCCAATCCTTGTCTTGATTGATATGATTGCGGAGCTGATGAGATTTGAGCATAATCTGTTGGTACTGCAATGAAAATTCCTATTCCAACCAGACTTATGATTGTAGAAACAAGTAGGACTTTCTTTGGTTTTTGAACTGCTTTTTTCACATATTTAATAACTGACCCCTTCCTTTTCTGAAAAATTTTTAGATTAATTCTCCACTTGGTAAGAATATTTTGATTCAGTAGAATAAGTATTGAAGGAACCAAAGTTAAGGAAACAACCATACTTGTAAGAAAACCAATTATACCAGCTATACCCATTCCAGTTGCTAAAGCAAAACTGCTCAAAACTAATCCTCCAAAACCAAAAGATAAGGAAACTGATGCTATGATTATGCTTTTAGAAGTGCGTTTAAGAGTATTTCTAAGAGCACTATACTTGGAATTTGTTTTTTTTAGATTAAGCAGGTAATCCCCCATTAGGAATACACAGTAATTAGTTGTTGCTCCTAAAAGGGTTACACTTAAGATAATAAGACTCGTTGAATCTAAACCTCCTGTTAAAGATCCTATTCCAATGAAGAGCAGACGAGAAACTCCAAAGGAAATTGCTAGAACAAAGAGTTGAATTAGTGGCAAGATGGGAGATCTATAAACTAGCAGAAGAATAACTACGATAGTAATAATAACAATCAAATCTGTTTTTTTTGCTTGATTTTGATAGTCCAGCGAAATCTCAACTATGAATAAATCAATTCCTGTTGCATAAATTTCTAAGGGTTTATTTTCTTCTTTTATATATGGTAATATGTCTAAAATCTCAAGATAAGCAGCTTTTCCTTCTTCATTCAAATGATTAAGCGCCATATTAAACGTTATAATAGTTGTATCAGCATCATCTATACTTTCTTTATAATTTGTGTATTGCCTTAGAAATGTAAGAATTATATCTTCAGTAATTGGAGGAATTGTGGATTCCATTGTCAGGACTGGTAAGAGATATTTGTTTTTTGCATCAATGAATCCTTGAATATTACCGTCATCATAAACTTCTCTTATGAAATCAACCTCAAAAGAACTATTTGAGTCAAATAAAAATTCAGCAATTTTTTCATAGGAATATGTTGCATTTTGCCATTCGCTAGAATTGAAATTATCAGAAAGTAACCCAAGAAGTTGTTTTTGCCTCGTATCTGCAGAAACCTCAGAGATAAAAGTTGAATTTGCTTTTATTATGCTTCTTAACAAATTGAACACGTCTTCTTCACTAGTTGGTGCAGATAAATTCGCAAAATAGTTAAAACTCTTTGACAATTCATCGTAAAAAACATCAACAAAACTATAATATCTCGATTCATTAAACGAATCCAGAAGTGTTTCAAGATAGTTAGTTGTTAATTGTTTGGTGATAGTTGTTGCTAAAGAAGTGCTATTAGTGCTATTATATTGGTCAATCCAAGTTAAGCTAAAATACTCTATACCTCCCCAAACATAATGAATTGATGCAAAAGATAATTGAGTTGCATACCATTGAAGGCTTAATATTGTTCTGAGAAAATTATCTGCATCAGCATATATCGAAGAATAAGGTTTACTTGGAGACAAATATGGACCAATTTTTGGATTATGCGTTATATTATATACTAAACTTGCAACCTTTTGATACATGGATTCTGAAACTATACTACCATTAGGATTCCTAACTATAATCTGAAATGAGCTGTTTACTTCACTAAATGTGGATAAAATTTCTGCTCCAATCGAAGATTCAGATAGACTAGTTGTAGAAAGATTATTACCTTCATCACTTATGTAATCGGAAATATTCAATATTTTGTTGATATTAATTGAGACAAGTAAAATCCAAAATAATAATATTGCAAATGCAACTATTTTTGGTCTTTTCCACAACTTATCCCATAATTTCACTTTAATCTAATGACAATCGTAATTCCCTCCTTATATTTCTATTTCTCGTATTCTTGGAATTTATATCAATAAACTGTATTGGTTAACAATAAGTTTGTTATTTACTTAAGTGAAACAATATTACCAAATGAGGTTCTTTCAGAAAACCGAGTAATTTAAAAACACTATCCAATAGTGTGCTTAAGAGAGAAGTAAATGATAATTTCTAGGTTATCATTTGAGAGTTAACTTATAGTTAGTTGTGAGAAAATGGTTAACAAAAACAATTCAAAAAATAAGAAGCGAGTCATGTCAGACGAGCGAATTAAAAATCTTGCTAGTTACACAGAGCAACCGGCAATTTTTGGAGCAATGGAATTAATGGTGGTAAACTTACAAGATAATATCAAACACATGACTGATCATTATGAGTATGTTCAACAAGTTAGGGATAGGTTAATGGTTGATATACAAGACAAAAAAAGAATCTATATTTTAGCAAGTGGAAGAAGTGCATATGTAGGTCAGATGTTTCAAACAAGATTAGAGCATTTTGGTGTTGAAAGCCGTTTTATCACAAACACAAGATCTGTTCCTCGTTTAAGGGAAAATGATACCATTATGGTAATTAGTGGATCTGGAACAACTCCTATAGTTAAAGCAATGTTAGAAATTTATTTGATTTATAATCCATTTGTAATTGTCATTACAAGTTATCCTTTGAGTGTTATTGGGCGATTAGGGGATGTTACTGTGAAACTCAAAGGTAGAACTAAATCTGATTTAGAAAGAAGAGACCGGGG
The DNA here is from genome assembly GCA_030607575.1 of Candidatus Heimdallarchaeota archaeon. Lineage (GTDB taxonomy): Archaea > Asgardarchaeota > Heimdallarchaeia > Heimdallarchaeales > Heimdallarchaeaceae > UBA460. The sequence goes on from JAUWJS010000040.1 coordinate 15,677, forward strand.
GCTGGATAGTACATTAGCACCTGAAGGAACAGCTTTTGAACATGCTGCTTTAGCTTTTTTGGATGGAATTGTCGCAGAATTAGCTGTTTCCCTTCATAGAGATGAGAAAAGCCTTTTAGATCAACATAATCAGGGTCTATAATCCATTTTTCATATCTCTGAGGTTCTTAAATTTGAGAATAGTAATTTCAAAGTGAAATTATAGCAAAGTTTAATAGAATTTCATTATAATGAAGACATATGTAAATCAAGAAAAGGTTTTAGAATTCGCACCTAAATACCTAAATAAGTAAAAATCTTGGCGGCTAGATATAAGATGTCAAGCAGTTTAAAAATCAAAGATATTTTCAAAGTAGATGGTTCGGGAATACCATATCTAAAATTGGTTATATATGGTCCTTCATTGTCGGGCAAAACAAGTATGTTAACTGTCTATAATGTTCTAAGGAAAGTTGAAGATCCTGAAACAATCTATTCTTCCTTAAAGAAGATAGATGACCCCAGTGGTAGAACAATCTTTTATGACCAAAGTACCTTTGAATTACCAAAAGGACAAGGTGTAAGTGTTCCAAAGCTAAGATACCAAGTTTGGACAGTAGCTGGTCAGAAAAGACACTATATTCAAAGAAAAGTTGTTCTTGAGGGTGCTGATGGATTGATATTTATGTTCGATCCCAGCAAAAATATGTGGGATGACAATGTAGAAAGCCTTGTTGAGCTCATAGCTCTTAAGGGTGATGTTTTAGGGAAATCCTTGCCATTCTTAATCGTTCTGAATAAGATTGATCTTCCTCCTGAAGAGCGTACTCCTACCGATAAGTTTCTTGATTTATTAATTGAAAAGAAACTTGCTGCTAATAAGGGAGAAGCCTACATGAGGGTAATTGAAACATCTTGTCTTCAAGCTAGAAACGAGTTAATGACTCTTTTGAGAAGTCCTGATATAAAATCAATGCTTGATGAATATGGACGTCTTAAGAAAGGAGCTAGACCTTTAAGTGTTCAAAAAACTGCTCAGCCAATTGAGCAATTAACAAGAGAAATAATTATTCATAGAATTAAATCTGCTAAAAGCGAATCTTAATATTCTTATTTTTATTTTCTGTTGATTAGATTATGGATAACTCAATCGTTACTATATTGAAGCATATATTCAATCGCAATAAAATAGATGTAGCTAATCTTATAGCTGTGGATAAAGAAAAGTGTTTATCCCTTGTTGCTTCTTTGAATTATTCATTAGAAGAATTCTTCAATAAGGTTGATTTCACAGATGAAGAAAAGGGTCAAATTCTACTTTCTCTTCTTATGCAAGGTATTAGTGTGAAAAACATACTCGAGTTTATTGATTGGAAAGGATTTGAGAATGTTATAACTGCTCTTTTTGATGAGTTAGGATATTCAGTTCTTTCTAATTTTCGATTTAAAGACGAGTTCACAAAATACGAAATCGATGTTCTAGCATTCAAATATCCTTACTTATTTTTGATTGATTGCAAACATTATAGACATCCTTCGCCTTCCATAATGAAAGATGCAGCTATTAAACAAAAGGAAAGAACAGAAGTACTTTATGAAATATTTTCTATCCTTTCAGAAGAACTTATTTCAAAACTTGCTTTACCTTTGAAGAGGGAAGTAAAGCTTTATCCATTAATTATCTCTTGGAGAGATCATAATATTCAGTTCTCTTCAGATATTCCTATTATTCCCTTTAACCAACTATCAGGCTTTCTTCAAGAAATTGATGAGTTTAGAGATGGTTTGTTCTACATTCCATTATATCTGAATTGAAAATCAATTTAACGTCATGTTTTGAGTGAAAACAACTGAAAAACTCATATATATCATTAACCTAATAATTTGTATAGGTAAGTTATGAGCTGAAATAAATGGCTATAGAAACACAAAGTCCTTTCAGTGTTGTGCGCTCTCTCGTGAAGAAATTTCTAGGTGAAATGAGGGTTATTCGTACAACTTCAGAAGAGCAAGTAAAAGCTAGAGCTGAAGAAATCAAAAGTAATTCTTTAGCACCTGGAAAAGCCCAATATTCTGTATCCGAAGTTGATAAAATTATTCGAAATTTCAAAGATAGTTATGTAGGGCTTTTACGAGACATCCATCTAATGGTAGTTACAGAAAGCACTAGTAAGATTCGTCAAGGTATAGAACAGGGATATGTTGATGCGAAAATGATTACTCAAGAAATGCTTGGTGAGCTTGAGAAATTAAGGGTTGAAGCTGCAAAAATTCCTGGGTATGAAACAAAAATTCAAGATGATGCTTTAAAAATCGATGAATTAAATGATCAAATTGGAAATCTTAAAGCTGAAACAATCTCTATACAAAATAAATTGACAGATATTCAATCTGTTCTCAAAAGCAAAGATCAAGCTATTGGAGAACTATCGGAAAAAGCAACTACAATGGGTGTAGATCAAACTATAGTTGAAGCTAGAGACAAAGTGATAATGGACAAAGACAGAACTATTCATCAGTTATCTTTAGAAAAGAATAATCTCCAATCTGAATTTAATAGATTAAAAATTGAAAGAGATGCTATGTCTACACATGTTGAAGAAATGGAAACACGTTTAAGATCTGTGTCTTCTGAAGCTTTATCCAAAGAGGATCAATTATTCGATGAATTACAAAAACAACTTGATAGCGCAAGACAGACAGTTTTCAATCTTAGAAATCAAATTGCTGAACATGAAGATACTGTTAGAAACCAAAAAATCGATATTCAACAGAAATCCTCTCAAATTGATTCATTAAAGAAACAGATGGAAGATATTCAAGATAAAGCTGCTGATCAAGCTGAAGATTCAACACAATTAGAGGAACTTAGGAAACAAATTCATCAAAGAGACGAGGATATGGAAAGACTTGCTGAAACTATGGTTGAACTCCAACAAGATATCAGTTCAAAGGAACAAGAACTACATGGTTTACAGACAACAACAGATGAAATGATGTTGCAATTTGCCGAGAAGGAAGCTGAAATTCAAGAAATTAGAGACATTGCTGAAAAAGCTACAGACGAAAGAGAAAAGGTTGAAGAACAAATGTTGGAAAGACAAGATACACTCGAAGATTTGAAGGCAAGACTTGAAGAATCAACTAAAGAATTAGCGGACACAAAGAACACTTTACTCACCATGGAGAAACAAGGAACAATTTCTTCTGAAGAGAAGTATCAATATGAACTCAATATACAAAAATTAAGAAAGAAAATTGACAACCTAAACAAAACTCTAAAGTCAGTTGAAGCATTCCTAAATACAGATCCTAAATATAGAGTTCTATATTTGCTTAATGATTTTCAGAGACCTTTGGCCAAAGAGGAACTCTCTAAAATGCTTAATGTACCTGAGGAAGTTGCATCCAAGTACATCTTTGAATTGGATTACTTTGGTTACATCAAACAGAATATCGTAGCTGGAAAAACATTAATAGAATCAACCGCACTTTTAAC
>JAUWJS010000045.1 GCA_030607575.1 Candidatus Heimdallarchaeota archaeon
ATTATAACTATATCACCAACTCTGCACCACATTCTTTTTCTGTATTTGCCAGGTATGCGAATTTGTCTTGTAAAACCATCTAAACATTTAACTAGAAGGATACTAGCTCCTAGTATTTGAAGAACTATTCCAAATATTTCCCCTTCTTTAGGAAGTTGTGCTCTAATGGCATCAGAATCTTCAGTAACCCAATCTCGTGCGCCTCTACCTTTTTGTTTCTTCTTAGGCTTAGTTGGTCTTTTATAACTCAAATCCTTACCTCAAACCAGAGAAGAGTAATAGCTTAAAATAGTTTTTGTTCAATTGAGTATTCCTTAGATTTGAAAAACTTCCAGAACGAAACAAACAAAAAGGATAGTATAAAGATGATGGTGAGGTACAAAAATGAGCTATAAAGATTTATTAGAACGAGCACGTGGGCAATTACCTGAAAAAGTGTTTGAGCAATCACGATTTGAGATTCCTAAAATATCTTCTGTTGTTGAAGGAAACAAAACTTTCATTGTTAACATTAGAGATGTACTTACTGGAATTGATAGAGAGGCTAACCACTTTCTTAAATACATGGCAGGAGAACTCGCAACTTCTGTAACAATGGAAGGAACTAGAGCTGTGTTTGCTGGAAAACATGCCAAAGTAACACTGCAAACTTTACTAGAACGATACGTAAAGGAATATGTTATTTGTGGAGAATGTGGAAAACCAGATACAAAACTAATCACAGAATCACGCATTTTAAGGAAAAGATGCGATGCTTGCGGAGCATCAACTGCAGTTAAACCCCTTAGAAAATAAACATCCTCGAGCTGGTTAACACGATGACAATCTTCTTCATGAAAGTAATTGAGCAGAACAACGAAAAATTAATCGCTGCTTGTGATAGAGAAGTTATGGAAATGGAGTTAGACAGTCACGGGGTAAAGCTAAAAGTCAGTTCTAATTTTTACGGAAAAGAGCTAGTAACAGAGAAAGAATTCTTAGATAGCATCAAACATTGTACCTCTGCTAATGTAATTGGAGTCAAAATCATTAAATTACTTGTTGAGAACAGAATGATTCATGAAGATGCGGTTCTTTGGTTAAAACATCCAGAAAAAGTAAAAGAGAAAATAGGGCATGCTATCCTGATAACATGAGTAAAAAAACTCTTATTTTGCATAGAGGGAAGAAAAATATAGAAAGGTGAGTAGAATTTCGCAAAGTAGTCGTTTCTGTGCAGTTTGTGGGGCTAAAGAAGGTCCATTTCTAGAGAATCTTTGCGAAAATTGCTTCAAAAAAGAGAACCCCTTAGAAATTGAAGTACAGAAGAAAATCAGTGTTGAAATATGTCCTCTCTGTCGATCCATAAGAGTTCAGGGACCAGTGGTAGATACTTGGAAGGAAGAGGGTTTAGAAGCAATTATAAGAGAAATGGTTGAAAGAAAGATTCTGGAAAACATCTCAGCTGATGTCGCTTACAGTTACGAATTCGAAGATGATATCGAAGAAACTAAAATTATGAATTATGGTGTTAAGACGTTTGAATTAATAACAACAATTAGGGCTAAACCTTATGAGGAATTCAGCGAGTTTAAACAAAGTTTTCTAACACGAATTAAGCTGATTAGAACTAGTTGTGATTTGTGCTCAAAACACAAAGCAGGGTACTTTGAAGCAATTTTACAAGTTCGAGGAGAAAAGCGTAAACTGACTGAAATAGAGCAAGAGAATACTGAAAACATCGTGAATCGAATAATGGAACGTTACATAGATGCTAAGATGTCCTATATCATGGATTTAGAAACTGATAATGATGGGTTAACATGCAAAGTAAGTACGAAATATCTTGCTGAAACTTTAGCCCGTGAAATAAAAAATGCCACAGCTGGTAAACTGAGTGTTGCTTATAAGCTCAAAACAAAGACAAGAGATGGCGTAGATGTTTACACAAATACTTACCTGGTTAGATTACCGGAATATTCTCTAGAAGATATACTTGAGTTTGAGAATAAAATGTGGGTAGTTAAGCAAGTTACAGATGCACAAATGAAAATAGAATCACTAGACAATCATGAACAGAGAAAATTCGATAGGAAAAGAATAGAAAACAGAGGGAAGCAATTAACTGAATCTGTTGTTCAAAGAGAATATCTGTTTGTCTCATCTGATGGTAAGGGTGCGGTTATAATGGCTCTAGATAACTACGAAAATATTGATGACAACCTAGAACGTTTACCACAAAATAAACAGGTTGGAGAAAATATTCTTGGTTTCATCTATGAAGATAAAAACTACTACATTAAGTAATGTAGAAACGACTTCTGTATATTAGACAAGTTTTATACATCAGTATTTTTTTCTAAGCTTGATAATAATGTCCGAGAAAGACATCTCTTGGGATTTATCAGAGATTTTTAAGGGAACTGATGACCCTAGAATGCATGAAAAAATAACAGATTTAGAAAAAAGATCAGAAGTTTTTATTACAAAATATAAGGGAAAGATAATCTTTCCAGATTTTAAGTTTGGGAATTTGCTCGAACTAATACAGGCTCAAGAGAAATTTCAAGCTGATCTTTTTGAAATAAGTCAATATGCTAGATTATCCTTTTCAGGAAATATGACAGTATCTGAATTTAGAGAGCTGAATAACAAAGCTCAAGAGTTTTCTGCAGAAATTAGAAAGAGACTAGCTTTCTTAGAAATAGATGTAGGAAAGTATGTCTATGAGAACCAATCAGTCGTTCAAGATTCAGAGTTTGAAAATTACAAACACTATCTTGAAAAAATTGTCCGCTCGTTTCCTCATAAACTATCAGAAATTGAAGAGCAAATAATCATAGAAAAAGACCAACACGGAGTAGTTGGCTGGCAAGATCTTCAATCAAAATGGCTAAACACAAGAATGTTTAATGTTAAAGTTGAAGGACAACTAAAACAACTCACATATGGAGAAGCTAATAGTTTGCTAACACACCCTGAAAGAACAACAAGAACATCAGCAAATAAAGCAATTTATAGTTTATTAGGTGGGGATCAAGAAGTATTTTCCTCAGCTATGCATCATATATGCAGTGATTGGTTCAAAATTTCAAAACGAAGAAAATATGACTCTCCTATGCATCAAAGTCTTATAGCTAATGATGTGGATCAACAAACTATCGACAATCTAATGAAAATCGTTGACGAATATTCTAAACTGTATAGACGTTATCTTAAATTGAAAGCTAAATTACTAGGTCTCCCTAAACTTGGTTGTGAGGATATAGTTGCACCTTTCCCGGATGTCCCAGATATGAAATATACTTGGGAAGATGCTCAGGAATTAATTCTTGAAGCATATGGCAAGTTTGATGAGGATTTCTTTTCTGTTGCAAAAGATATGTTTGAAAGAAATCATATTGACGCAAGTCCCAGATTTGGTAAACGCAATGGAGCTTTTTGTTCAACTTGGTATAATGGAAAAACGTCCTATATTCTTCAAACTTTTTCAGGAGTATTATCTAATGTTTACACTCTAGGTCATGAAATGGGACATGCAGTTCATGGATATTTGGTAACCCTCGAACAATCACTTGGGAATACCCAATACCCAATGGTTATTGCAGAAGTTGCTTCAATCTTTGGGGAACTGCTTCTAACAGATCTTCTACTATCTAGAGCGGAAACCAAAGAAGAGAAGAAAGCTATTTTGGGGAGAGTTTTAGATGGTGCTGGAATGGCGACTTTTCAAGTAAGTGCAAGAGTATGGTTTGAACAAAGCATGTACGATACAATAGAAAAAGGACAAATGCTAGATGGTAAAACAATATCAAAACTTTGGACATCTGCTAGAGATCGAATTTATGGAGATGCAGTGGAATGGTTTGAAGAAATGAACTGGGAGTGGACGATGAAACCCCATTATTACAGATCAAATTTCAGATTCTATAATTATCCATATGTTTTCGCGCAGATGTTTGTGTATGCATTATACCAGCTGTATTTAGAAGAAGGAGAAAGTTTCATACCGAAATTGAAAGCAATTTTAAAAGCAGGGAGCAGTAAATCACCAAAAGAATTTGGAGAATCAATGGGATTAGATATAACAAAACCTGATTTCTGGAAGCTGGGTATGAAGCAATATGAAAGATTTATAGACGAATTAGAAAAAATAGTTAGTTGAAAATAAGCACAAATTTCAACTATTTTTTGTATTTCTAAGCTTCTAGAAGTTCCTTTAGTTGTACACCAAATGCTTTGGCTTGTTCTAATTCCTCATCTGTGGGATTCTCAATATTATGTTTTGTTTTACCAAACATTCTAATGGCTCCAGTACAGTAAAAACGTTCAGGTAGAATAGTTACATTCTGTTTCTTGTTTACTATTTTTTCCATAGATTCAAACATAATTTCTTTTATTGTCTTAGAAATTTTATTCTCGGTCATAGGATGAATTTCATCTGGACCACCACTGGTGAAGAAAAGAGCAATTTTTTTACCTGCAATGTTTTTTCGATGAAGTTTTTTCAAGTATCTAGCTCCACCAAAGCTGATTCTGCCCATGATAACCCAAGAACCTACAACAACCAAATCATAGTCTAGTAGATCGGGAATATTACGTTTGTCTCGGCATTCAACCTCAAGCCCTTCAGCAATCTTTGTTGCTATTCTTTTAGTGTTGCCACTACGAGAATTATAAAGTACAATTGCTTTAACCATTGTAGTCAACCAAGTTGGATAGGTAAGAAATCAGTTATATATTTTTGCTAATCTCTTTGCGTATTTTTTGAAGGAAAAAGAAAAAGCAATGTTTATATTTTGTGTGAATATCAAGAAAGTAATCTAAACCATGTGAGAACTATGGCGTTAAAGGAATTATATTTAGTTAAAAGGAAGGATATTGAAAAAGCTACTATGGTTCTAACGAGGGCTTTTCACGAGGATCCATTAATTTGTTTAGTTTACCCAAGTTCTGAGGAAAGAATTAAGTATTCCCCATTTTTGTGGAGATATTTAACAAAAGATGGGATAAGATGTGGAAAGGTTTATTCTCCTACTAACAAAATCGAAGGGGTCATAAAATGGTTACCACCAGGAAAAGAACACATGGGTATATGGAGATCAATTAGAAGTGGAGCTCTTAGTATGGGTTGGGCGATGTCAAAACAGAAGGATGAAAGAAAACGATCTACAAGAGAAATTCAACAATTAACCGATATCATACTAAAGAAACATAAAGAGCTTATGAAAGAACCTCACTGGTATTTAGCGAATATTGGTGTTGATCCCAGATATCAAGGGAAAGGATATGGAAGTGCTCTGATTAAACCAATGCTAGAATATATAGAAAAAAAAGGATATTCTGTATTTCTAGAAACAAATTTTCAAGGGAATATTAGTCTATATGAGCATTTAGGATTTGAAGTAATTGATGAAATGAAAGTTCCAGAAACTGAAATTATAAACTGGGCAATGATAAGAAAACCTGAATAGTAATAAACTAATTTTATACAGATTTTGTTTTATAAACTCAAATTGCATAAAGAAAACCTTAAAAGAATATATGATGAGAAAACAACGAGCAGCTGGTCGGGGACTTGGCTCAGTCCGGTAGAGTGGTTGGCTCCAGAGAACTTTACTTCGGTAAAGAACCACGAAGAAACCAATTGGTCGGGTGTTCAAATCACCCAGTCCCCACCATTACATTTCTATTCTTCTGGTTTTAAACGCGCATTTCCTCCTAATATCTTGCGTTTGAGTATCATATCATTTACTTGTAAAGCACCTAACATACAACCAAAAATCCCGTGTGAAAAGAGAGGTTGGAATAAACCTTTAATTGGTGTTCTCATTTTTAGTCGTGTTCTACCAAAATTATCAGAAAAGGGTGCCATACCGTATATAGATCCAGTTGGCGAACCAGAGTATCGTGCATATGTTGCTGGTGTAGAAATATCTTTTACAAGAATATGGTTTTTCAGATTTGGAATCAAGTATTTTTCAACTAGATCAATAAAGAAATTAGATAATTCTTCCTTTTTCTTATTATATTCCTCTAGATTATTCTCACGTAATTCCACCCAGTCACCTAATCCTACAGGAACAACACGGATAGTTATATTTGGTTTCCCACCTGTTGTTAATGAAGGACATATTACTCCCATATGAAATTGCTTTTCTGTAAAAGCCATGTTTCCCTTTTCATATTCGTCAAACAATCTTGAGAATGATTCACCCCCTGTAGTAACAACATTATAACCACAATCCATTCCTAAACTGGCAAGATCAATCTCATCATCTAAACCTAAGGCAACATTAATTGAAGAAGGTGACATCTTTACCTGTTCAACTTTTTCTGCATATTTTTCATCTATTTCACGTACTTTTTCTAATCCTACCATCTTTTTCATAGCTATTTTAGGGTCTATAGTAGTTATTACGTAATCAGAATAAATTTTATCTCCACCTTCCAATTGAACTCCTTTAACTTCACCATTTTCAACTAGAATCTTCTCAACTTTTGTTTTAAGAAGCAGTTCACCACCTAGCTCCTTGTATCGTTTTTCAAATTGCTTAGTTAGCTCAATAAAGCCTTTTGTTGGTCTGTAAGCATTGTCAAGTACTGAATTCATCGCACCAAGTGTCATAAGAGCTGCAGCTCTATCTCCTGGTAATCCACTAAAGGCTGCAAAAGCATCAAAAATTTCTACCAATTCAGGATTGGTTATACCAAATTGATCAAAGTAGTTTTTGAAAGTTTTAGAACCATGTTTAACAATTTTTGGACAAGAGACGATTATCTTCAATAATTCAATAAAACTAGGTTCTGTTTTTAGCTTAAAGAGCTCTAAAAACATAGCTCTCGAATGATCTAGGAATTTTTCTATTTCTTTCGCATTTTCAGGATACTCCTTCATCAACTTCTTCTTGAAAACATCTACTCCTGAAGGCAACTCAATCTTTGTTACTTCCTCTGTTTCTGGGTCAACAAGGAAAATTCGTGTATAATATCCTTTGAATCTCTTAAGATCTATCTCTATGCCTAAAAGATCAAACATGTCATTACAGTTTGGAATAATTTGACTGGTATCAAAAAGATATCCTTCACGTGTGTAGGATGTTACAAATCCCCCTGTTTTGGGTTCCTTTTCTATAATTAATACAGGTTCTTTCTTAGTATCATGGAAACGTGCCCAAGTGACAGCTGAAGTTAATCCTGTAATTCCTCCCCCTATAACAATTAAACCTTTTTTCTCTTTTTTATCAATTTGACTCATTTTTACAACCTTATGGTATCTTCGCAACATCAGTTGATTAAAAATATTCTTCAATTTGTACACGTACGGAGAAACACCTTTTTCTGAATTTCAGACCAAATTTCGCTCAAAAGAACGTGTCCAACTTCGTTTGAACTTTTCTTTTTCATTAATTGTTACAACAAGTTTATACTTGACATGAAAATTATCCTTATCACTCTCAAGTTGGGCAATTGTTACTGCTCGACTGTTTGACTTTTTAGTGATGATTTGTATATCATGTTCATTCTTTAACAAAGCTTGGGCTGGATCCTTATCTGAAACAATAAACGACGAATTCTCATCAAAAACTAAAGATATCCCATCTTCGGGTAAACTTCCTTCTTGATTTTGACTGAATTGAAAAGTTGTTTTTCCATTTTGTAAATCACGAGATATTTTCGATTTTGCTGGTGCATAATTTATTTTAAACTGATTCAATGGCATCTCTATCTCACCAAACAATGGTGCATCTTCAGGATGACTATCGGGTACTATTGGTAGATTTAAACAAGATTCATATTCTTCTCCCCACCATACAGTGTTTTCCGCGGGATAGGGTGAAGGCCAGATATAAGGAAAATCAGAACCTGCAAGAGATATTTTTATGCTATGTTCAGGATGAAAAATCCAAGAAGTTGCATCAAGTTCAATATTCAGTTTCACTTTTTCTCCAGGTGTTAACGGTTTTGGCTCTGTATGTGAATTTCTATGAGATAAGTTAAGTACTCCCCAAGTAATTATGTCTGAACTTCCATCAGGTGCAACATCGAATAATTTCACAATCAAATTAACAATTGGTGCTGTAGCCGAAAAGATTAGTTCCAATTGAGGACGTCCCATAATTTCTAATCTTTCATTGAGAGGATTTGAAGTATAAACCAAAGAATTCTTCTCATCAAAGTTTTGTTCTTCTTCCCCACCCTTTGCAAGATTGATGTACCATGTTGGATTCCCCATACCAACTGAAACATGATAAGTATAAGTGTCACTCCCCTCACCTTTTATTTCTTCTTCTAATTTCTGTTGAGTGCCTAAGAAAAATCTCTTTTCACTCATGTTAATCGAAGACCATTTATCTAGCTCTCTCCAATAACCTGGACCTCCTTTGAATTCAGGTTTTGTAAAACTAGATTCTCTCATAAAAGCAGTGAAACTGGGTTCATTCAACATACCTGTATCATGCCCCTTTAACCAATGATCAAACCATCGAACAATTTGTGGCATGTAGTTAATCGAAGGACCTGGATATCCCCAATCAGGAAAAACATGCCCCCATGGTCCCATTAATAACTTCTTGGGGACAGTCAAATGCTCATACATTCGCAAAGCACTGTTTCGATAAAAATCGCGCCAAGCTCCGATAATTAGGACAGGACATTCTATCAAATTAAAATTGGGTCGTAATGATGCTGGTCGCCAATATGGACCATCCGTCTGATTCTCTAACCAATTCAATTGATAAGGCGTGTTACCTTCTAGATGCTCATTCCATACTGAATCATAATCCTCACCAATACTTTCTGCAGGTGGTAAAGCATTCATAGAAACCATCATAGTTGCCCATCCAGCTAAATCAAATAAAGAGCACAAAGCACCTCCATTATAATGCACGTCATCTGTGTAACGGTCATCAGTTGCATAAAGGGGAACGATTGTTTTCAGATGAGGGGGTTGATGCATCGCAACTTGAACAGCTGTAAACCCAGCATAGGATGTTCCAATCATTCCTACGTTTCCATTACACCACGGTTGAGTTGCTATCCATTCAACAGTATCATAACCATCTTCCTGTTCCTGTAGAGGATATTCGTCAGTTACAGTACCTTCAGATCCATCTGTTCCTCGTACTCCTAGATGGAGAACAACATAACCATGTTTAGCTAAAAAGTGAAAAAAATTACCGCGTGACATAGTTCGCCAATCAGAAGAGCGGTAAGGATCATAGTTGATGATTGCAGGGAAAGGACCCTCACCTTTAGGATGCCATGCTTTTGCATAAAGACGAATACCATCTCTCATGGGAACGCGCCAATCTTTTACAGAAAGAAAGTGTGTAGGTTGAGAATGAGGTTTTGGTAACATTCGATCAGATTGGTTAGATTTGTCCTTCATATTTATTACCTTCAACTAGTATTAATTTATCAATTTATTAAGCGTTACTTGATATATCTAAACCAAAAACATTAATTTTGATTAATCAAATGAATATCTGAAGGATATCTCACTTAGTTCTTAAGATGTGAATTAGAGAGCGATGAATTGAAATTGGTTAGATGAATTAAATGATTCCTCTCTGGAGCAATGAGCTCTACTAGCACATAAGATTAACTAGTGGGAATTTCTATTCTTCACCATTCTAATTCGATTAATTATGATAAGATAGGTTTAATAATTTGGGTTGGTAACCAATTAATTCAGAAAGACATTTACTCAGCAAATATTCTTTCACAGCATTTAACGAACGAATAGGGCATCTTTCTTTTTTCTGAATCTATCTCCCAAACATATCTGACATAATCTTGTAGTTCCTTCGGAAGTAACTTAAAGAGAGGTGCTAAAAGAGAATAACCTATTTTTCTTTGATTGATGTTATCTGCATCCAAAAACAGTATGGCATAATTGTAGCTAGGATATTTCTCCTTAATAGTTGTTTCATACATTTGTTTAGTATTCTTTTCTTCCATCTACTATCTAATTTTCAGAATCATATTTAAAGACACAAAATCTTTATTGAAAATATTCATGAAAACTTGACACTTAAAGGATGATTTTTCGTATACCAGTTTCTTACTCTTTTATTCCCACCTTTTCCATAACCCACATATGGTGCCAAAGTTTGTAACCTCTCTCTTGGAAAAAATTGGCTAGTTTACTGTTTCTGTCAAAAGTTAAGCGAATATAGTTTTTCTTCTTGAATTTAACTGTGCCAGAAATAAAATCATCAATGTATTTGGGATCTGTAAAAAAAAAGGGTCTACAACCTGAAAATTCTGGATTTAATCTGCCGTAAATTTGTAGTTTATTGTTTACAAATAAGCCAAGAGGAATAGATTCACCTCCTGTTAAACCAGGGTTTTGTGTGTTGTTCAGATGTGTTTCAAGTTCTTCTTTGTTAATTTCAGGAAATACTTCTATTATTGTATTATAGTCAGTAAATGTTAGAATTTTTAACTCAGATTTTTCAACTTTCTCGCTTGTTTCTTCTATTTGTTTGCAAAATTCTTCCTCTATCCAATAATGCCAAGATTCAAATTGCTTCTCAAATCCATATTTTTCATATAATGAGATAGCTATTTGGTTTTTTGTTTCTACGTATAAGCCTACTCTTTTTATCCCCTTAGTTTTGAAGTATTCAAGGGCATGTTCCATGAGTTTGTTCCCATAACCTTTTCCTCTTTCGAATTTTGTTACTGCAATTTGTCCTAAATGACCATAATTCTTGTGAGTCATTAAGCGAAGGTAGCCGATGAGTATATCCTCTTTAAAAACTCCAATAAAGCCTTCATCCCTATCAATTTAAGAAAACCCCCTTCTTGAATATCCTCACGATAAAAAGCTTCACTGACTATCTTTTTGAAATCTAGCCAATCCTTGGCATCAAGTTTTTTTAAAAAACCATATATGGTTTAAACAATCTGCATTAATAAAATAGTTTTGATGAGTGGAATTAAAATCCTTCGATTTTGAATTCTGACTCAAACTCCATTTCATCTTCTGTTATCTCAACAACCATGTGGGAAAGTTGCTTATACATTTCAAGATATTGAAAACCTCTTGTCGTACAGCTATAGATTACAACAGGTCTTTTTTTGGGATTTTCATATTTAATCATAAGACCACGTGATAACATGAAGTGAATTATGCCCTTGGCCCTGTCTATGGGTAAATTAGCCCTTCTTGCAATTTGTGAAATACCTGCTTCACCATAAAATTGTAGAACAGAGATTACGTCTGCATAAATATCATATCTTGTTCTATTACTTGCTGGCATTTGATTCACTCAATTAAATTTGATTTTTGTACATTAAAAAGATTGGGCCCCAAAAACTGAAACCCAATCTTTTCTCAGAAAGGTTTGCTTAAATTACTTATATTTCGCGGATGGGTCAGCTTCAATATCATTAGCTTCTAACTTTCCAATTCTAGCATCTTCACCTAGTTTGACCTTATTAGCTATGATGTGATCTACACGTCCTCCATCATCTACCTCAACTGTATCTGCTTTTAGAATTCCTCTTACTCTAGAATCCTCTCCAACATATACATGTTTGGCAGTAGTTTCATCAGCTGTCATGCTACCTTCAATCTTTATCTCATTAGCTTCAAGAGTAGAAGCTGATAAAGATCCATTGATTTGTAAATCTCCTTCAAGCTTTAGATTTCCTTCTGCTCCACAAGAACCATTAATAGTTAGTTCGTTACCAGTTGCATTGTTGCCCATTTTAAAGGCACCATTGACTTTAATAGTATCAAATTTGAAATTTGCTCCAACTTTGGTAGAACCATTTATCACTAGATCCTGAATTTCCGATTCATCACCAAAACCACAAGCTCCATTGCAACTCACTGTAGGGGCTACCATGTTTCCTGTGCATTTGAAAGAGCCACCAACATTCAATTCTTTTTCGATTTTTGAAATTTCTATCTTTGCCGCTCCTCCAATTTCAACAGAATTTGATATGAGCTCATAACAGGATAAAGACCCACCTATATCAACTTCAGGAGCTTCTAATATTCCCTCAATTTTAGCAGAACCAGATAGTTGAAAATCAGTTTTTACAGTAACATTAGCTTGAGCTTTAAGTGATCCATTGACTTCTAGGTCACCAGCAGTTAAATCCATACCATGTTTAGCGGATCCATTTATTTCGTAATCATTAACTTGTGCCACACCATGTACAACACAAGATCCATTTATCTCCAAATCATCACAAGAAAGATCTTTATCTACTTCTAAACCTCCTTCTATCTCTGCTTCATTACATTCTAAGGAACCAATAATGTCTAGTTTTGACCCGTTCTTTACACCTCTACTATGAACTTTCACTTCTTGAGCTTTAACATCACCTTCAATCTCAAGATACCCATTAGAATGTCTAATTTCTTCTGCTGTAACAGATCCTTCGATTATGACATCTCCTTTACTAAGTATTTTACCAACAACAGTTAATCTTTCAGCACTTTTAGGAACAATTACTTTAGCGCCATCTTGTACTTCTAAATCACCATCAACGTGGGTTAATTCTTTTTCTTCGTCTTCTTTGACTATTGTTTTTCCCATTTATAATCACTTTATTTACTTGTTTCCAGACAATTACTCTCTTCTATATTTAAAAAGAAACAACACAAGTTGTGACCATAAGGTGTACATTTTCTCGAAGAATCGTTGTATATAAATAGTTAATCCTCTCAAAAGAAATGAGATGAATTCTCATGTCAGATGATTTAATTGAGAAATTAGCTCGAATTCCACAGTTCTATATGCCCTCTTTGAACCACTCAAGGGATAAGATTGCATTTTATTGGGATATTACTGGGAGAGTTGAGCTTTATGTGATGAATCTTTCCACAGGTGATTATAAACAGATTAGTGACGGCGAGGTACCAAGAGCACTTAGGTCTGGTTTTCTATGGACTAGAGATGATAAAGGCATTATCTTCGCTAAGGACAAAGATGGTGATGAAAAACACAATCTTTATCTTCTCAATTTAACAACAAAGGAAATAGAACAACTAACAAATACCCCATCATTCCAGGAACATGTTGCACATTCGAGCCCCGATGGCAAACAATTGCTCTTTCGTTCTACTAGAAATGGACAAATGAATTTGTTTAGTCTTGATTTTGAAACTAAGGAAATTATAGAATTAACCAATTATCCAAGACCTGTTCTTGGAGCTTTGTGGAGTCCACAGAATAACTTCATTGTTTTTGGATATAATGATACAGAAAATTTACAAAATAGTGATATCTGGATTATGGAACCTAATGGTTCAAATCAGAGAAAGCTTCTGAGCATGAAAGAGGGTTCGAGAGACGGAGTAACAGATATTTCTGAGGATGGGAAACTGCTTGCTATAACTTCTGACTTCGAAGGGAATTCTAGAGCAGGCGTTTATTATTTAGATACAGATGAGATTAAATGGTTTGGTGATGATAGGTATCAAGAATATTCTGGAAAGCTATCAAAGAATGGAGAATTCTTGGTCTGTATTAGAAATTCTAAAGCTACAATCTCTCCCTTAATTTATGTTTTAGATTCTGGTACTGTAAGAATCCTTGATTTTCCTCCAGGAATTGCTGCTGGTAGTGCAGTAACAAAAAATGATGAATCCTTGATAGTAACCTTAAATTCATCTACAAGTCCAAGTAAGTTAATTAAATATAATCTGAACGAGGATAAAGTTGAAGAGCTTTTACCTCCTCATCTTGGTGATTTAAATCCTGATTTCTTTATTGCCGATGATTATGTTGAATATCCATCAACAGATAATCTTACTATAGGTGCTGTACTTTACAAACCAAAAAATATTGAAAAGAGTAAGAAATTACCTGCACTAGTACAAGTACATGGTGGTCCTACTAGTCAATATCTCCGAAATTTCAGTATGTTTGATCAGATACTTGTCAACAATGGTTTCGTTATTCTCAAACCTAATTTTCGCGGTTCAACAGGATATGGTAGAGATTTTCAAGACTTAAACAATGAAGATATAGGTGGTGGGGATTTCGAGGATGTTGTTGCTGGTGTTGATTATCTTAAAACTCTAGATTATGTTGATTCTAGTAGAATAGGTATCTTTGGTGGTTCATATGGTGGATATATGACTTTTTGGGCTACTGTAAAAAAACCAGATATTTGGAAAGCTGGTGCTGCAAGTGTTGGTATAACAGATTGGAAACTACTACATGATGAAAGCATGCCTCATTTCAAGCACTATCTTCACATGATGTTTGGAAAACCTGATGAAAAATGGGATCTTTACAATGAACGTTCCCCAATTCATTTTGTAGAAAATCTAAAGACACCTCTATTAATTGTTCATGGGACTCATGATCCTCGCTGTCCAATAACTCAAGCAAGAATCTATAAAGACAAAATGTTGGAGCTAGGTTGGAAAGAAGGAACTGAGGGAGAAAAAACCTTTGAGTATGTAGAACATACTGATATTGGTCACGGTGGTTCCACCGATCAAGAATTCCGTATTCGTTCATTCAAAACAATTTTGGATTTCTTTAAAAGAAGGTTATAATTAGGGGGAATCCCCCTCAATTATTCTATTAATCTGTTTGAGTAGTAAGGGAATCTGTTCTTGTTTTAACAATCTTTTCTTCCCATAATTTTTTCATTTCTGCACTTGTTTCTAATAAGTCATCTAATTTACCTTGAGCTTCAATTCTCCCCTCCTTTAGTACAATAATATTATCAGCTCTTCTAAGTGCGATTGGGCGGTGCGAGACTGCTAAACAGGTTGATACTCCACTTCTGTTAAAAACTCTTCTCCAGAGTTTTTGTTCTGTTTCAACATCAAGGGCACTTGATAGATCATCAAAAATATAAATTTCTGAATCTCTTGCAAACATTCTTGCTGCTGCTAATCGTTGTCTTTGACCACCTGATAGCTTCACACCCTTTGGACCAATTAGCGTATCCAAGCCTTTCTCGAAATTTAAAACTTCTTTTTCAATTACTGCCAGTTTCAAAGAATCTTCAATATCGACAGATTCCTCAGGTAATCCCATTAGTATATTTTCTTTAACTGTCTCACTAAAGAGACGTGGAACTTGTGATGTAAAGGCTGTTATTGGTGGCACAAAGAAATCATCTGGTTTTTCGACCTCCTTCCCATTCCACAATAGCACTCCTTCATCCTTTGGAAGTAAACCAATTAAAGTTCGTAGGAGAGTAGTTTTCCCCGAACCTATTCTACCTGTGATTACTGTAAACGATCCTTTAGCTATTGAAAGACTAACATCCTTGATACCTTTGTCTGAATCTGGATAGGTATAAGATAGATTCTTTACCTCAAAATTCACCAATTTATTTTCTTCTTCAATATTCAACGCTTGTATTTTTGGATATGTTTCTTTGATATAGATAGGATCATGCCTAACCAAATTAAATTCTGTTATTTCAGGATCTTCACTTTTTATTAGCTTAAACATCCTCTCAAGTGAAACTTTAGTACGCATGTATCTTGGAACCAAATCTCCCATGTCCCAGATGAATTCTCCAAGTTCTCCTAATAACACAACAAAAAATGCCAAATCACCTATTGAAAACAAATCACTTTGCATGTTATTTCCAACAAGCAACAGTATGGTACCTATTCCAAAATAGATTGTAACATAGTAAATGGAGTGAATTAAACGATGGAAGAATTCATCTTTTACTTCAGCTATTCTTCTCTTTCTATTAATCTCACCAAAATATTCTAGTACTTTATCTTCAGATGTTGCAACTTTAATTGATTGAACCGATCTGAATATTTCTCCAATGGTTCGTGTTACTGCGCCTGCTGCTTTTCGACGAACTTTTCTTAACCTTGTAAAAATTGGCCTTGTAAAGAAAACCAATATCATCAAAAACATAAATGGAATACTTACAAATGCAGTTACCTTCCAGTTGATTTCTCCCATAAGATAGAAGGATATTCCTGTAAAGATACCTAAACTAAAGAAAGTAGTAAGGTGATAAACAAACCACATAACCTCTTCTATATCTCCTCTGAATCTGGAAACAGCTTCTCCTGGTGAATCAGGTAGAGCAACAGCTCCTGGTTTCTTGAAAATTCCTATTAACATATTCATTCTCATTAATACTCCACACGATAGAACAAAGACCCACATTGTGAAAATGAAAACAAAATCTCCAACAAGTCGCATACTTAGGGTTAAAGGAAGAACCAATGCTACTAAAATCCAAATATTGACACTTATATTCCAACCTGCTACTCCCTCTAGTTTGTTGAAAATCTCTCGAGCTATTATAGCTGCCGCCAAAGGTTGGAGGAAGAATATTATATCAGAGAGAAAGCCTGCA
The DNA here is from genome assembly GCA_030607575.1 of Candidatus Heimdallarchaeota archaeon. Lineage (GTDB taxonomy): Archaea > Asgardarchaeota > Heimdallarchaeia > Heimdallarchaeales > Heimdallarchaeaceae > UBA460. The sequence continues at coordinate 16,303 of JAUWJS010000045.1, forward strand.
AAAACCAATCCTGGTTTATAACGCAATGCCCTCCAAGATACTCTTAATACTTTCATTTTAACAACTCCTCAATATCTCCAGTTTGTAACAAATGATAGAATTTTGATTGATTATCGTCTGCAAGTGCCTTTCTTTTTCCGTATTCGATTACTCTTCCTTTATCAATAATCAGAATATCATCAACTTTTTCCAAAGTTGCTAGCCGGTGAGCGATTATTATGCCTGTTCTATTAATAAGCAATTTTTCAATCGCTTGGTCAAGCAAATGCTCTGTAGCGTGATCTAATCTTGATGAAGCTTCATCTAAAACAACTAAATTTGGGCTTTTAATGAATACTCTAGCTAAAGCTAACAGTTGAGCTTCACCCGCAGAAATTCCCTGCTCACTAGATGAAATAGTTGTGTCTAAACCTTCTGGTAGCTTTTCCAACCAATCTCCTAGACCTATATCAAGAAGAATTGTTTCAATGCGAATATCAGGTATTCTTTTATCAAATAATGTAACATTTTCTCTAACAGAAGCTTGGAACAATTCAACATTTTGTGTCACATATGAGACTTTATCTCTTAAGTCTAGAAGCGATAAGTCAGAAATTTTAATATCATTCAATTTAATATTTCCATCATTTTCTTTAGTTTCATATAATCTAAAGATAAGTCTGGAAATTGTTGTTTTACCACTACCTGTGTGTCCAACGATTCCCAATGTTTGTCCAGATTCCAGTTTGAAAGAGATATTACTGAGCACGTAATCATCTTCATTATAAGCAAAGCTTAGATTATCGAATTCAATAGTTAAGGGACCAGGAGATAATTTTTCTTTACCCATATCATGAATTTTCGTTTCCATTCCAAACAATTTGTTGATTCTATCAATTGATGCACCTGCTCTTTGAAGATCTTGCATCTGTCTAGTAATGACAAATATGGGTCGAAGCAATATTCCAGCAAATATTTGAATTAAGAATACTGTACCTAAAGATATCGCACCAGTTCTAACCAGAGGAATACTAGGTGCAAAAATCAGAGTGTTGATGATAGCAATAACTACCCATATAGCCATTACAAAGACTTGACCTCGAAATAAAGCTCTGCGAAAAGCTTTGAAATCCTTTCTAGATGCATCATGAAACTTGCGCATGACATTTTTCACACCTGCATTAGCACGAATGTCTTCTATTGCACTCAAGCTTTCTTCTATGGTTCCATACAAGTCTGCGCTTGTTTGTCTTTGATTTTCCCAAGCTTTAACTGAAAAGTTTCTAAGAACATACATTACAATTATTGCCAAAATTGTGAAGGCTGTAAATGAAATTCCTATTATCCAATGTTTAGAGTATAATACTGCAAGAGATCCAATGATTACTAGTAGAGAAGTAACTAACTGAA
>JAUWJS010000059.1 GCA_030607575.1 Candidatus Heimdallarchaeota archaeon
AAAATGATCTCCAGTTGCGATATATTTTAGAGCTACTTGTTCATTGGGTCTTTTTCGTTTAGTGAGGTATTTTATGGTAATAGTAGTTAGTCCAACAGCTCCTGCCATTGTCATCTGAATTAAGTTATCTGACCTTTCCATAAAGACATCTAAAAAGAAGAATAAGATTGAAATTACAAACCAAGGTTGTGCATTACCAGAAAGAGCAAAAAAACTTGCTATCTTGAGATTATTTTGAGATTTTTGAGCTATTCTTTTAGATATTTTCTTATCCAATTCATCCATTTTCTTGAATAGCTCCTCCATAAAAATTACCTTTTGAAATTGTATTTAAGTATGAGCATTAATGCATTAGAACTTCTAATCATAGATTTCTTTATTCTCATTATAATATCTTCTAACTTCCTCTAATTGATGGGGCTTATCCACATCCATTGCTAATTCTGCATCTTCATTTATAACAGCATGAACGCCATCTTTAACCTTAAACACTCTTCTATTAATTGATTTCATAAATTTATCTAGAGTTAATCTATTGAGTAGAAATCGAACAACTAGAAAAGGGTTAAGAATAATTAGTTGTGATAGTACATTCTTTCGTTTATCTGTTAAATCATCCATGAGTTTCTCATAATTCAGCATTTTTCTAACATTGAAGATAGAAACATCCGCTCCACAAACATGGAATTTGTTTCTAAATTTAGCATAGGTCCTGTTTGAATTAGGAAATTTAGCTTCCATAAATTCTCTTGGAACGACAGAATAGTAAAAAACACCATCTAAGCCTTCACCTGAAACTGCTTCGCATTTTTCAATAGCTCTTGTCAAAATCTCTGGAGTTATCAAAGGAAGATCACAAGTAAGCAGAACAACTATTTCTGAGTAAGTTTCTTTTTTAGTAATAAATTTATCATAAATGTTGACAACTTTTCTAAACATGTTACTTGTATCTTCATTGAAAATCACAGGTAGATCAGTTTTCCATTCATCTTCAGACATGCCACTTATGTAAATTTCTCCAATTTTATCACACTTTAAAATTGCCTTTACGATTCTTTCTAGAAAAACCTTCTCTCCTAGTTTGACTAACCCCTTTTTAGGAACATTTTCCATCTCACAAATAACATTGTCTCTTTCAGTATGTCCTGCCAAGATTATTGCATTATATTTTTCCACAATAACACCTACTCTTATAACTTCTGTAGAATTGGTTCTATTTTGAATTTCTTCAGAAATTCCTCATATTCAACTCTTGTTAATTCTCTATTTTCTCCACTAATTGCTACAATAGCTGCTTCTAAGACATTGGTTCCAAAAGATCGTCCTCCTACTCTTGGTGTAGAAGTAATAATATATTTTACACCTATCTCTCTCAATTGTTCAACATCTTCTGAGGTGGTTGTATTAGTTATAACAACTTTATTCTTCATTCCATCAAGAGGCATGTGTCTTTTAATAAAAAGAAAATCTCCAACAACCCACTTTGCTTTCCTAAAGTATTTAGTAAATGTTGGATTATGTATTTCTTGTTTTTCACCCGTTGGATAAATCCAACTAAAAGGTAGTCTTCTAACAATAGGTAAGAGAATTATTCCTATTCTATTTACACTTTTTATTGTGTGCAAAGGAATACCTAACTTAAAACCCCATAATAAATCTCCAAAGGTAATTAGTTTCCTCTTTCTTCCAACAAATTCCCATGCACTTTCTGCTTGATACCAGCGATCTACTGCAGCAGTCACTAAAGTTGATCTACTTTCTTCTACTTCTTCAGGAAGTTTTTCTTCTGCAAACTGCATAATTCTCCCTTCCAAAGTGCTTTTTATTCCTCCTCCATCAACAATAGGTGTGTCTTTCACATTTTTGATTAATTTCTTCCAAACATCTCTGATTTTATACTTTTTTTCTCCTCTAACTAAATACAAGTCTGCTCCCCCAACTCCAAAAGCATCAACTTTGCCATCTAAGCTTTCTATCAATTCTTTGTATTTTTTCATATCTCCATTAGTTCCGATTCGTTCAACAATGACAACTTCATTCCCTAGAGTATATTCTCTCTTATAATCTCTTGTTGAAGAACCTAATGATACAGAAACAACATGCTTACCCATAAAAAACACCTCTAACACCTTAATTGAAACTAAACTTATTTATAAATAATCACTTGCTACTGACCAAAAATCAACAGAACTATTAGCAGAAATAGTTAAAAAGAGTAAAGAACAAGAACATTTAACCGGTGATTGATTGAGTAATCTTTCCATTTTAGATGAGGTAGCTCAAAAACTTAAGACATCCTCAGATCAAATAAAATTCAGAAGAGAACTAGCAGGGACTTCTACTGCAAAGGTGACTGAAATTTCTTGGGGTAAAGAAAAAGAAGGTATTCTTAAGCAAAATACTACAAAAGAAGAATGGATTATTTATTTTAGTTTAGCCAAGAAGTATAAGCTTCCAGTTCCAAAAATAATTGCTATTTCTAAAACAAGCGAAATTCCCTGGATATTGCTGGAAAAAATCCCTAAAAGTATCCATCCAAAAAATTGGAAGAAAGATAATATTGAAGCTGCTCTACGGGAAATTGCAAAGATTAATTCAAAATTCTATAACAACCCCATACTTGATACATTAGAAAATCTCCCTAATGTTAATGAAGAAAATTGGAAGGATATCAAGAGAAACCTTCAAAATAACATTAAGAAAGCACTAAAAATTGCAGAAAGTTATAAGGGTAAAACACCTCTAACAACAACAAATCTTGAAACTGTTAGAAAAGACATCAATTCCAAAGATTTCTTAATAAGATTTTTAGCTGCTGGAAGAACTCTAATTCATGGTGGAACATGGACATATAACTTCCTTCAAACATCTACTAAGACTTATCTACTAGACTGGCAAGAGAGTATGATAGCATCTCCTGCATTGGATTTCGTCCATTTCTATGATTTCTTGCCAATTCATGCTGAGGGTTTTAGAGTAAGATTTTCAGAAAGACCATTTACTCTAGAAGAATTACAAGATATTTATTTTGATGAACTAGAAAAGAACAAAGTCAAGATAAATAAAACAAAATTTAAGCAATCATTAAAGGCATCCATTTCTTTCCAGATTGCTCATATCTGGGCACCAATGCTAAAGCCTGATGTGATTCTACTAAGGGGGGGAAGGTATTTTATCGCGAGATCTTTAAGACTTTGGCCTTCTAGAAAGACAATGAGACAACATTACACTGATTTGTTGGAAATTAGAAAGAAAAAGTAGTTAGATTAAGCTTCATTTATATTCTAGTTTAAGGCTCATCAAAAAATCTTTTAAACTAATCATCATTCTTACGCACAATGAGTGAATTTATGGATATACCGATACTTCTATGCAAAGAAGAAGAGAGAAAACAGAAACATGAAGATTCAAGTTTAACCTTTGGAAAAGATTTTACTGATCATATGTTTTTCATGCACTTTAAAGAGGGTAAATGGCAAGATCCCAGAATTATTCCTTATCAATCGTTTGAGATGGATCCTGCATGTTCTGTATTGCATTACAGTCAAGAAATTTTTGAAGGAATGAAAGCATTTCGTCATCCAGATGGGTCAATCCATATGTTTAGACCTTATGAAAATGCAGAGCGTATGAATATTTCAGCTGAAAGAATGTGCATGCCTAATATTAACAAAGATCTTTTTGTTAAAGCCATAACAGAGCTGATAAGAGTCGACAATGAATGGGTTCCAAACTCACCAGGAACTTCTTTGTATATCAGACCAACAATGATTGCTTCAGAAACTTTCATTGGTTTAAGACCAAGTGAAGAATTCTATTTCTATGTTATTCTAGCACCTGTAGGACCTTTCTTCAAGGATGGTTTTCAGCCAACTAAAGCATATGTAGCAGTTGAAAATGTTAGAGCCGCTCCTGGTGGAACAGGTGAAGCTAAAACAGGCGGGAATTATGCTGCAACTCTTTATGAAACGAAAAAAGCAAGAGAACTGGGTTATCCAATGGTTATCTGGCTAGATTCACTAGAAAGAAAATATGTTGAGGAAGGTAGTGCAATGAATATTATGTTTGTTATTGATGGAGAAATTTACACACCCAAATTAGATGGAACGATACTTCGTGGAATAACAAGAGAATCTGTCATTGAAATAGCAAACAAGATGGGTTATAGCACACATGAAGAAAACCTTGACATAAATGTTCTTGTTGAACAAATTACTAACGGAACTTGTTCAGAAGCATTTTTTGTAGGGACAGCAGCATCAATTACTCCAATTGGTAAAATATTCTTCAATAATCAGGAATATGTGATCAATGATAATGAAGTAGGAGATATTACTCAACGACTTTATGATGAGCTAGTAGGTATTCAAACAGGTAAAGTTCAAGATGAATTTAACTGGAATTACAAAGTTGCTTGATTAATGAGAAAGAGTTAATAATTCTCTTTCTTTCTAATTTTTGTGAGTTCTATAGAGAAAATAACTGAAAAAATACTGGATTTTAGAAATATAAGAAAGTGGAAAAAGTATCATACACCTAAGAATTTAGCACTTTCGCTAATAGTGGAAATTGGAGAATTATTCGAGTTAATTCAATGGCAAACTGATTCAGAGATTAAAGATGAGATCCACAAAATTCAAGGTTCTTTAACTGATGAACTTGCTGATGTTGCAATTTATTTGTTCCTACTTGCTCACGAATTGAATATCAATTTAAATTCTGCAATTCTTCAGAAAATTGATAAAAATTGGAGAAAATATCCTGTTGGTTCACTTACTGATGAAGAAATAAAATGGGGGAAGGCGAATAATTAGGTTAGAAGAGCTCCCCAACGTTTGGTTAGAACATAAGTACGGATTCTCCCACCTGCATCATGTTTAACATCAAAGAATTTGAGTTCAAGATCATTTGCCATCTTGTCGAAATTTGCAATTGGTTTATCGACTTTCTTTTTAAGAATCTTAGATTTGAAAAACTTAATTCCTTCTTTCGTAAATGTTACTGGAAACAGCAGAATAGATTTAGGATAAAACTCCCCTACAAGAATTAGCTGCCCCTCTCTAGAAAGCATTCTCTTGCACTCTTTTAGTAATTCATATTGAGCTGTTTTTTCTAGCTTTTTGAGTGAGAAAATTATTATAATATTCAGAAAAGGTCCTTGTTGTGTTTTTAACTTAGCAATATCAAATGCCTTCAAATCTATTTTTGAAAGCGTAGCTTCATCTTCAACTTCGATTTTTGGACTCACATAAGTAGAAATTGTTTCTCGTGCTATTACACTAGGAACATGCTTTGATACTTCTCCAGAGAAGTTTCCTATATTTTCTCCTATAATTAAAGTTGGACCTTGTTTTATATTTTCTAAGATCCATTCATGAATGCCAGGTAAAAAAAGGTCAATATTTACAACTTCTTTTAATTTTGTAGTAACTGTTTGAAAAGTATCTGACATTTGTTCATCAAACTTCTTAGAAGTCTCTTCTTTGGTTGTTTCTTCAGTAGAATCTATTTTGGGTATTTCAGAAAATTTTGAACCTTCTTTCATTATTCTCACTTTTGAATTTTAACTTGCCATTCAAAAGAAGCTTCTACGATATCATTTTTTGTTGGTAGATCTTCTTCGTTCTGTCTCTTTAGCATTTGACACAATTTTTCAATTTCATAGAAAACAGAACCAGAAATACCTATGTTCATGAGACTATCTTTTGTTTTTGTCAGTAATGTAGCAATGTCTTTAGCATTATCAAGAGTTACTCTAGAAATTATAGATAATTTTTCTCTAAGCTTAATAATTTCCTCTTCTGGATTCAAGCTTACTGTAACATTAGATGCAAAGCCTAGTCTCATCATCTCTAAAACCTTGTTTTCTGCTTCTTCAAGAGAGTTGACATCACTATTTTGGAAATAATGTGTAGTTAAACGAACAGCTATTTGCTTAAGAGCAAGTTCAAGATCAGATTCACTCAAATCTGGAATATTGTGCATCAAACCCATTCGTATTAGAATCAAATCTCTATTTTTCTTAGCATAACTCTGCTCTTGTTCGGTAATCTCCTTAATTGCATAGAGTCGATTAATTAAAGCTGAAAAACTCTCCAAATCCATATTTACGATATCTTCATGAGTTAGGTAAGGTTTTATCTTTTCAATAATTTTCTTCCATAGAGGTTCAGATTCCTCTTCATCGAATATAGATTCTTCATTAGTAGAATTACTCATGAGGATTTTATAAGCTTAAAACTATTAAAATTTTACTAGATAAGCAACTTTTTTGAGCAAAAATCTTGTTAACTTGTTTCTCTTATATATTTTAATGTGATGATTTAATAAAATCCAATCATAAATCTTTTAATTTGGTTCTTATTTCCTTATACTATGAACGTTTACCACATTGTTAGAAAAAGACTAATGCCAATGAAGGAACCCTATAAATTTCTCAATGGCGATGTCTATCTAGTAGTATCTACTACACATATTTGGATTTGGCTAGGTAAGAAATCTTACTGTGATGATAAAGCCGTAGGCGCATGGACAGCAAAAGTTGTGGAAGAAGATAACAAGGATTTACTCATCAAAACAGTCATGGAAGGGGATGAACCTGAAGAATTCAAGAATCTAGTGAGTTTTGAAGTTGTTGAAGGAGATACACCTGGTTTCCTAAAACATTTTGAAAAGAAACTTGATGTTGATTATAGGCTTCTTCAAATCATCCAGAAAGATGATGGTACAATACAAACTAAAGAGATACCTATTAAGTATAAGAATCTCAAATCTAATGATTCATTCGTAATTGATGCTTACGATGAAATCTATGTGTGGATCGGGAAGAAATCTCAAGTTAAAGAAAAATATGAAGCAGGTAAAATAGCTAGAGCTCTTGATGTTGAAAGAAAGAGACGTCCTGTAGTTTTTACAATAGAAGAAGAACAAGAACCTAAAAAATTCAAGGAACTTGTAGAAACAATAGCCAGAGAAGACAAAAAACTTGAGAAGAAGAGATAATTTTCTTCACAAATTCTTTTTTTATAATTATAGGATTATTTTCGAGAGACATTAAAATATCGTAAGATTTTCTATTGGAAATGTGTCTTTAGAACCATAAGCAGATAGTTAGGATTCTAGTAAATTATTCAGTTAGATTTAATTATATGAAACTACTAAACAAATTGTAATGCCAAAAAAAACGAGCACTGTTTCAATTGACACAAAAGAACTAGTAAAAGATTTCAATCTTCCAGGTGGAGAAGTAGTCAATGTTCTTACAGGAGTTGATTTGAGGATAAAAAAAGGAGAATTCATTGCGATCATGGGTCCAAGCGGTTCCGGAAAATCTACTCTCTTAAATATACTTTCAACGCTTGAAAGCATTACTTCTGGAGAAGTACTGGTTGCTGGAATAAACCTAAATGAAACTTCATACAAAGAGAATCTTGAAATTAGAAGAACTAAAACTTCTGTTGTATTTCAGAATTTTGCTTTAATTCCTTATCTTACAGCTAAAGAAAATGTTAAACTCCCTATGAAGTTACGTAAGGTTCCAGAACTTGAAGCTGATCAGAAAGCAATAGAGTATCTAGAATCCGTTGGATTATATGTACGGATGGATCATCTTCCTGAAGAATTGTCTGGGGGAGAGCAACAAAGAGTTGCAATTGCTAGAGCTTTAGCTCACAATCCAGCCATAATCTACGCTGATGAGCCTACTGGAAATTTAGACACACAAATAGGTAAAGAAATTATTCTTCTCTTCAAACAGCTTACTAGGGAGAAGAAAATTACTGTGATTATGGTTACTCACGATTCTGAAAATGCAAAAGAAGCTGATAAAATATTAATTTTACAGAAAGGTAATTTAATTCAAGAACAACCTAAGAAAGTTGCTAAAAAGAAGAGAAAAAAGGAGGGAATTAAATGAGACGACCAAAATTCTTCTCATTCATTGGATTTTCATTTAAGTCAATGTACTCAAACCGTAGAAGAAGTATCTCAATAGGCGCTGGTATGATCTTAGGAGCAGCTATTTTTTCTAGCATATTCTTCTATGGTGCTATAATTAACACAATTACTGTTCAAGATATGATAGAAGGTGTTGAGGCTGAAGTAACATTTAGACCTTTAATCGAAACTAATTTGGGTGTTACCCTTCCAGAATTAGCAGATCTACTCTCTCAAGAAATAGAATTTGAAGATTGCATTGTTACCTATGGGAGATACTTTCGTTATGATATAACAGACAGGGATAATCTATATTATTCTTATTTTACTCCCGATTTCAATTTTTCTGAATATGCAGGTTTCAAGGTGGATCAACCATCCTTTGAACCATTGATTATTGATTCATCTTCACTTAATCATTCAATTGTTGATAGGATAAATATAGTTGCTGGAGAGAACAATCTTCATAGTAATGGCATTCTGTTATCTATTGAGAAATACAGGCAGTTAGGTATACAATTAAACGACACTCTAGCCTTTAATTTTGGTTTGAATAAAACTGTAGATACTAATGAAGCTATTATAATTTCAACAACATTAAATCTGACAGTAAGTGGATTCTTCCAACCTGGACTTCTACTAGATGATGATTTCTTAATTGTTGGTAGTCATAATTTTAATTCGAGTATTATTGGAAATTTGACCGTTAACAAATTATGGCAGCTTCCAACAAAATTAGATCTAACTCAATTCCCTCTAAACAATCTTCTTGATTTAAATGAGTATATTAACATAGTTCTAAACAGGAAGGAACAGATTCACAATTTGAATGGTAGAAACTTAATCTCTGGCACTTTATTCGCATATCAGGGGTTAATTATTATGATGCAGCTAATTGATACTGTTCTGTATATACCTGCAATTGTTTTGTCAATTATTCTTATCAGTTTAGGAGCAGATTTAGCTTTAAGAGAAAGAAAATTTGAAATTTCTGTTCTCAAAGCTCAAGGAGCTAGTCCAAAACAGATACGAAGTATGATATATTCTGAGGTTATCTTAATTGCATTTTTAGGGGAAGTTATAGGTATCACTCTTGGTACATTCGGTGCAGCAATGGTACTGTCTACATATCGGTTTATGGCTATAGATTTCCCAACTGTTTCTAATGCTTACTCATCTTTGAACATTAAACCTTGGACTATTTTAACAACCCTAATTGTAACTATGGGAATTCTATTCTTAACAACTAGAAAAAAAACAAATAACTTCATTCAGCAAGAGGTTGCTATCGCTAAAACTGTTGAAAAAGAGAAGAAAAGCTGGTTTAAAGCAGTATATGGTGATGTTCTATTCTTCATCGTTGGATTAGTAGGTGTTCTCCTAACAATTATTGAAAATAATTATCCAAATGCTTCTTTTGGTTTTGCTGTTGTTTTACTTCAAATATTTGCTCCAATGTTGCTTTGGTATGGAGGAGCTTCAATAGTTAGTAGACTATCAACTAAAGTACCTGAGAAATTAGATAAGGTACTTGTCAAAATCTTCAAAGATATAGGAGTCTTACTTAAAGGAAGCTTATCTCGAAGGCATCAAAACTTTCCAAGAATGACTGTTTTACTCTGTTTATCTGTTTCATTAGGAGTGTTTGCCGTTATTCAAGGTGAAACTGGTTCAGCGGAATTAATCCGTAGAGCTGAATATACCATTGGAGGAGATATGAGAGTAGATATCTTGGGAGGTTACCAAACTTTGTCACCAACTGATTTTGTTGGTTTTGAGGATAAAATAGAAACCATAATCCCTATTTATTATACATTTTTCTATGTAGGATCAACGCCAGTTGTATGCTATGGAGTAGATTTGACGGAATATGGAAACAATGCTATATGGCACAAGGACTCGATAGAAGACTATCCTGAATGGAAGGAAGGTCTGCAGACTCTTCAAAATAATCCTCTTAGAAATGTAGGAGTTGGAGTAGAGACTGCAAGGACATTAGATATACAAAACGATCCTACCTTTGAATTTACAATTTTCAATCAAACAAAGTATACAGCAGAAGCAACAATAATTGTAGATCATGCTCCAGGAGAGATAAATGATATAGCAATAGGATCTTTAGGTGAAGTTTTTGATTTCCTCGAATTTGATTTCGTTTTTACTTTGCTGGTTGATAAGCAGTTTATTTTCAATTATGCTCCTTATACATACGAGATTACTAGAGCAATAATCAATCTGAAACCTGAAGTTGATCCAGTAGAAGAAAATCTTGCTTTTGAGTTTGATTCACAATTTGATTGGATTGTTTACTCTCAATCTTATGAGGAAGAACTAGCAGAGATCAGACAACGGGAAGGATTACGATTTGGATTTCCTGGATTATTATCAATAAATTATCTTATCTCAATCATTGCTATTGTAATCGGAGTTTCAATTTTCATGTTTATGATTGTTAATCAACGGAAGAAAGAATTTGCTGTACTGATATCAGAAGGGGCTTCGCGGGGGCAATTAATCAAATTGGTTTTAAGCGAAGTTATATCAATGGCACTTTTTGCTACTCTCTTTGGCACATTTATTGGCTTTATTTTAGGGTATCAGTTCAATGGATTTTTTGGTGCATTTAGTTCCTCTTCATTTAACAGATTACTGATATTCCCACCTGGAATTCTAATAGCTACAATAATTAGTTCTTTTGTGATTATAATACTTGCAACATTAATTCCTGCTATTATAGCTTCAAAAACAAACGTAGTGGAGGAAATGAGAGCATTTTGAGGTGATTTTATGTACAGTGATAAAACAAAAACAATCCAAATAGAACCTCTTCCTGAAGATTTAGCCCTACAAGCTATAGATGTCTATCATGTATACGGTCTGGAACATCAGAATAAGGTTGTTGCTCTAAAAGGTGTAAGTTTTGACATCAAGAGAAGTGAAATTTTGGGGATAATTGGTCCTTCGGGATCTGGAAAAAGTACCTTATTATTATCTCTTGGTGGAATGCTTAAGCCTTCCGCTGGTCAGATTTTTTACTCTGATGGGACAGATATAACTAAACTTGCTGAAGAAAAGCAATTCGAATATAGAAGACACAATATTGGATATGTTTTCCAAGAACAAAATCTTATTCCTTACTTGAGTGCAGAAAAGAATATAGAAATGCCAATGAGGTTAGTTAATCTCAATCGTTCCAAAAGAAAGCAAAGGGTAAAAGAATTGATGGAAATCTTAGGTATTTGGCATAGAAGAACCCACTCTCCAAAAAGAATATCAGGTGGAGAGCAGCAAAGAGTCTCTATTGCAAGAGCATTAGCTAATAATCCTAGGTTGATTTTTGCTGATGAACCAACAGGAAACGTTGATACTGAAACCTCAACTCAAATTCTTGAGCTTTTCAAGGAATTGAAAGAGGATATGGGTACTTCCTATTTGATATGTTCTCATGATCCTATTGTTAGTGACTTCTCAGAGAGAACCTTAGAAATTAGAGATGGTATTCTTATTGGAGAGCATTTACAGGACATTGATTTGACTGATTTGGATAGCTCAAGATTCCTGGTTATAGACAATCAGAACAGAATAACATTACCAGAGAAAGCTATTTCAGAACTTAGAGGTTCTCTATTGTATACTTGGACAATGACTGAAGATGGATTACTTTTAAAACCTCTTAGGAAACTTGATGAGAGCAAAGAAAGCAAAATTAAAAACTGTACTACCTGCGGTGCAGATATTCCGAAGGGAGTTTACTCATGTTCTAGATGTGGAGCCAAACTGACAAGAGTTGTACGATAAAGCTCCCTTCCCTAACCTTTTTTAATAGACTTCATTTTTTTCCTTCATGAGAATGTTCCTTGTTAGACATGGAGAAACAGATCATAATAAGAATCGCGTAATCATGGGACATTTACCCACTCCTTTAAATGAAACTGGTAAAAACCAAGCAGAGATTTTAGCTGATGAATTGAAGGAAAAAGGAATACAAGCAATTTATAGCTCAGATTTAGTTCGAGCAGCTGAAACAGCTGAGATCATCAGTTCGGAATTGAATCTTCCTGTGACTTATACAGATAAACTCCGAGAACATACTCTTGGAGATCTTGATGGTGTAGGTATTTCGGAATTGCTGGATGAGATGGATTCTCTTAAGGAATTCGACGATTTTATGGTTAAACATAATGGGGAACTGACAGAAGAATTCATGAATAGAGTTTGGAAGGAGTTTAGATTCATTGCTCGTGAAAACAAAGAAAAGGACTTTGTTCTGATTGTCACACATGGAGGGTGTATTCGTTCAATAATAGCTAGAATTTTAGATGCATCAGAAGTAATATTTGATAATATCAAACAATATAATTGCTGTATTAATATCATTGATTATACTGAATCAGAAGGAAAAGAAAAGTTTTCAATCGATTTAGTTAATGATGTTTGTCATTTTTCCAATAAATAACGTTCCTTTGCAGTAAAATTTTAAAGACTTCAATAGATAATCATTCTTGAGATGTCTAAGAATAAGCAAAAAATCCTACCTCCTGAAGATAGGATACCCTCTACAAAATATAGAATGAAAATTCGCGAAACTATTCGCAGAAGATTAGCAGAAGAAGAGAATTTCTATCCCTTAGAACTTGAAGACTTTGATGAAGTTGAATACAAACCTTATACAACCTCTAAGAAAGAAGATGAAAGTATTCCTTCTGTAAAATTCATTATAGATAAGTATTATATGCTGAGAATCACGAATGATTCCTCAAAGATTCTTGTTTCTGTATATCTTGATTATGGTTATCTTAAAACAAATAGAGTGAAGGAAGTTGTTGATGTAAACAAGAAGAAACCCTTCCTCAGTACTCCTAAAGGTAGATGTGTTATTCGATTGTTTAACGATGATTTATGTGAACTAGCTGAAATTCCTATGAAACATTCTTCATCCTTCTCCTACCATCCAGTATCATCAGCACCTCAACTGTTCCTAGGTCTGATTGAAAATCTAGTTGAAAACAAGGAATATCATTATAGAATCGAATGTTACAACAAAGATGATGAATTATTAGGGGCATCTAAAATAAAGGAATTTACAGCTGGCGTTCAATCAAATAAACAACCTGCTTTTTTTGTTTCTGTATCAGATTTGCATGGAGGATCTAAAGCAGCATTCAAAAGAGGAAAAGTTGTGAGGTTCAGAGCTAAGAATAACCCTCGACTAAAACGTCTGATGAATGATATTCATATCAAAGAGTTGGATTATACTTTTGATAGAGGGTATCAAGTTTTTACAACTAGTGGTGATAATGTAGAAAATGGTTCATATCATGAATACTGGGCCGATCTTTTTGCATGTGGCAATGTAAATTTCACAAGAATACCTTTTACTCCAACAATAGGCAATCATGATTATTTCAATGGCGGTTGGGGTCGTGCTTCGTGGTTTGGTGGTAAAGCAAGAACTCAGAAGCACTTTCACATGTTCGTTCAAACTCCAAGAACGAAAGGAGGAGCCTATTTCTCTCAAGATGTAGGAAATGTTCACATGATTCATCTGGATTCTATTGGTCTGAATTGGGGAAACGAAAGTATCGCTTGTGATAGTAGACAATGGAATTGGTTAAATGAAGAACTAAAAGAATGGAGAAGAAAAGCGATAGAAGAACAAGGACCTCAATTTTGTATTGTTTTCCTACATTCTGCCATCTTCACAATTGGTTACTTTGGAAGAGCTAGAAGTAATTCTGATGCTCTCGCTCAATCCTGCTTAACACCATTGTTTGATGATTATGGTGTTAGTGCTGCAATTTTTGGACATGATCATCTCTATCAAAGATCCTTGTGGAGAAGTACACAATATATGTGCATTGGTGTATCTGGTAAAGGACCAATTAATTACTTTGATTGGTTAAGAAATAGAACAGATTATAAGATAATGAAAGACGAAGAAGGTGAAACGGCTAGGGGGTATGGCGTAACCTACGTAGCACCAAATACAAAAGATATGTCTGAAGATGAAAAGATAAGATTTGAAGAATGGTTATTTTCAGTAAAAAATAAGATTTTGAATTCAGACCTTTCAAGTTTTCATATCTTTGAAACTGAGGAAGAAATAGAGGATTATAAAGAATTAATGGTAAATAGAGGATTAAAAGAGAAATTTATCGAAGAACAAATAATAGAAAAAATGAGAACTTGCATTTGGTGGCGATATTATAACCTAAAGGGTAACTTGATTGACAGTGCATTTATGGATACAATAGAGCGAGTTCTGGATGAAGATTTCATTAACTGTCCTAATCCACATATTAGATGAAACAAAAAAAAATAAAAAAATGAGGAAAGAAGAAGAAAGAGAGGTTATTTTGCAGGCTTTAAGCTTGCACCACATTTTATGCAGAATGAAGAGTCAAGGGGGTTATTGCTGTCACAGAATGGGCATTTGACTTCTACGCCTTCAACAACTTCCTCAACTTTCTTTTCTTCTTTTACATCTACTTTGTCAGCAGCTTCAGTTACTAACTCATCATGAATTCTTTG
>JAUWJS010000166.1 GCA_030607575.1 Candidatus Heimdallarchaeota archaeon
AATTTGTTAGTAGTTCTTTCCCCTGAAGATAAGGTAATCTACCCACTTCCAAGGGTTTTTTTTGGCAGCTCTGCCATAAATACTTCTAGAAGGTTTTTTTGAATCTGCCTGAACTTCTCTCTCTTCGCTTCGCTCATCATAATATCGATCAGCTTTCCTTCTAGATTTTTGTTCAGATTTTTGTTCAGACAATCTATTCACTTCAAAATAACGATTATGTATCTTTATAGATAAGGCTTTGGTTTTATTTTCAAGACAAAATGTATGAGAGAAAGATTTATATATCAGAATGAGACAGTTAGTATTGAACATAAAGTCCAATACCGGATGTAAAATACTTTAAATTTACGGTGATTATAATGAAAGACAAAAAAGAGAGAGAGAAAGATGAATTCCCTAAAGGTTTCAATGAGGAATTCCGAAGTGTTCGTTTTTACTCCAACGCTGATGGAGTTGAAAAAGAGTATGGTTATGACTACAAACGTGATGCTGAAGGAAAAGAGGAATACCGTGAATTAGGAGAGATTCCAGATGAGCATGGAAAGGAATTCTTTGATAAAATTCACAATCTTGAAAGATCTTTTAACTGGGATAATGACTTTTTTACCCGTTCTATTGAGAGATTCGCTAACATTTTCCCAGGTTTAGAGCGTTTGATGGGAAATTTTGGTCGTCCTAGACTTGTTGGAAGTGCTGAGGAAACCTTAACAGCACCTATTCAAAAAGAGGACACTGAATATGAGGCAGCTTATGATCTTCAAGTCGATAAGAACAACAAAGAACTATATCTAATTGTTGAGCTTCCTGGTTTTGCTAAGGAACATGTTAGTTTAAAACTTGTCAAACAAGGAATAAAGCTTACCGCAGATAATGGCAAAAAACAAATCGACACCAAAATCCCTATTCAATATATTGTTGATAAGGAACAGAAAATATCAGCAACCATGAAAAATGGCATTCTAGAAGTCAAACTTAAGCTGCTGGAAACCGCAAATGGGAATGGTACAGATATTCCCATTAACTAATTATACATTTAATATTTATAGGTGATAATATGTCTGCAACAGAAGAAGACAATAGAAAACAGTTGAGAGTTAAAGAAGCTCTCCAAAGAGATGTAGGTAGAGGAATAGTTAGAATATCACAAGATATTGCTGATGATCTAAACATCGGTACAGGTGATATTGTAAGTATAGAAGGATCTAAGAAAACACATGCTCGTGCCTGGAGAGGCATACCTGAAGATTTTGGTAAAAAAACCATTAGGCTTGATCGTATAATCAGAATGAATGCTGACGTTGGTTTAGATGATAGAGTTGTTATTGCCAAATCATCTGCCTCTAAAGCGAGAAAAATTATTTTTGCTCCCACAGAAAGAGTTCAGATACAAGGTTTCGAAACTTGGTTAAAACAAACCTTAGAAGACAGAGTATTGACCCCTGGTGATGTTATCCCGATTGGTTTGGGAATGTCTAAGAAGATATTTTTAGGAGTTGTTTCAGTAACTCCAGCTGCTGATGCAGTGATAATGTCTTCTGAAACAAATATTCAAATTACTGAAAAACCGTGGGAGGATGTAAAAGCTACAGATGTTAAACGTATGTCTTATGAAGATATAGGAGGTTTATCAGATGAAATTTCGCGTATTCGTGAAATGATTGAATTACCGCTTCGACATCCCGAATTATTTAAGCGAGTTGGTATTGAACCTCCTAAGGGAGTTCTACTTCATGGTCCTCCAGGAACTGGAAAGACATTATTAGCTAGAGCTGTTGCTAATGAAACAGAAGCCAACTTTTACGTGTTATCAGGACCAGAGATAATGTCTAAATTTTATGGCGAATCTGAACAAAGATTAAGAGATTTGTTCAAAGAAGCTAGTGATAACGCTCCCAGTATTTTATTCATTGATGAATTGGATGCTATCGCACCAAAGAGAGAAGAAGTAACAGGTGAAGTGGAAAGACGAGTTGTGGCTCAATTATTAGCTCTGATGGACGGTCTTGAATCCAGAGGACAGGTTATTGTTATTGGAGCTACTAACCGAGTAAATGCTATAGATCCTGCACTACGAAGACCTGGAAGATTTGATAGAGAAATAGAAATAGGAATCCCCGATAGAGATGGGAGATATGAAATTTTGCTCATTCACACTCGTGGTATGCCACTAACCAAGGATGTTGACTTGAATAGATTAGCTGATATGACACATGGTTTTGTTGGAGCAGATACATCAGCTCTTGTAAAAGAGGCAGCTATGCAGTCTCTTCGCAGAGTTCTGCCCAACATTAACTTAGAAGAAGAAATTCCATTAGAAATCTTGCAGAGCATAGATGTTACTAATGAAGATTTTCTTAAAGCTCTAAGGACAGTAGAGCCTTCTGCATTAAGAGAAGTTTTTGTTGAGATACCCAATGTAAGTTGGGAAGACATAGGTGGCTTAGGTGATGTTAAAAAGGAAATGCGTAGAGCTGTTGAATGGCCTTTGAAATTCAAAGGGTTGTATAAA
This sequence comes from Candidatus Heimdallarchaeota archaeon, assembly GCA_030607575.1. Taxonomy (GTDB): domain Archaea; phylum Asgardarchaeota; class Heimdallarchaeia; order Heimdallarchaeales; family Heimdallarchaeaceae; genus UBA460. The sequence continues at coordinate 2,510 of JAUWJS010000166.1, forward strand.
TCTATGAAAGCTCAAGCTCCTAAGGGCATTCTACTTTATGGTTCTCCTGGAACAGGAAAAACATTAATCGCTAAAGCAGTCGCACATGAATCTGAAGCTAATTTCATCTCCGTTAAAGGTCCCGAAGTACTTTCAAAATGGGTAGGGGAAAGTGAGAAAACTATTAGAGAAATATTCCGAAAAGCAAGACAAGCTGCGCCTTGTGTTATCTTCTTGGATGAGATTGACTCAATTACTCCCGTAAGAGGTAGAAGTTCAGATTCGGGAGTTACTGAGAGAGTTATTAGCCAGATATTGATAGAACTTGATGGTTTGGAAGAATTAAGAAATGTTGTAGTTATTGCTGCATCAAACAGACCTGATATGATAGATCCTGCCTTATTGAGACCAGGACGATTTGACCGTTTAGTAAGAGTCACATCTCCAAACTTTGAAGGGAGAAAGCAAATATTTGAAATTCATCTTAAAGATGCACCTTTATCTAAGGATGTCGATTTAGATTATTTAGCAAGAGAAACAGAAGGTTTTTCAGGGGCAGATATTGCAGCCATTGCAAGTGAAAGTAAATTGATTGCTATCCGAAATTATGTTATGGAACATGGTGAGGATGCAGCTAGTGGAGAAAGTTTTGACGAAGAAAAATGTGATTGCATAATAACCCAAGAAGTTTTGCTGGAAGCATTAGAACAAGCTAAACCCACAGAAGAAAGAATAGGTGCTGTAGGTAAAGATATCAGAAAAGAATCCATCAAAAAGGATATGGGATTTGTTTAATCCCTTTTCCTAATTTGTTGAGGTGAAAAAATGCTAGGGAACACAGAAGAAAACCAAGAGTTGGATGTTTTTGAGCTCTTAGAGTTTTTATCAAATTCTACTAGAAGAAAAATTCTTGGATTATTAGCAGAAGAAGATCTTTATTCTTTTCAGCTTTCTCGATTGTTAGATATTTCTCCAAGGATTATAGCAAAATATCTTGCTGAGCTTGAAAATATAGGCATTGTGTCAATGGTGGAAAGGATTAGCAATAAAGGTCCTACAAGAAAATATGCGAAGTTGAATCAATCCTTTTCTTTAATCATCGATGTTGGTCAAAATACCTTTAATGTAAACTATTTTCCTACAAGTGACGTTGTCCCAGACTCATCAAAAGAAGAATCTAAGAAGAACCAAGTGCTTAAAATACAGATTTCGAAAGAGCTCGCTGATATCAGAGATTGCGTAAAAGAAAACATTGCAGATATCCAAAAGCTTGATTCACAAAGAAAAATCTTTGTTCAAGAGATAAACAAGGCTTACATTAGATTAAATGAATTGGTTGAGAAAACAGTTTATGATTATCATGATAGAGATATAATTCGAAGTATATTCAAGATTTTACTAAACAAACCAGAAAATAAAGTTTCATTAACTGAGCTTGCTAGTCGAATGAGACTGTGGAGAGGAGACCTGGATAGTCGATTAGACCACTTAGCTAATGAAACAGAATTCATTAAATATGAGAAAGATAGAAGAGGAGAAGTTTGGTATTCTATCTAATTTTTTATATTACTCAAATTAATCTCTATTTTGGATTAAGTTGACTTTACAAAGGGATACTATTCTTCATATTGGCTTTGATGACACAGATTCTCTTCAGGGAAGCTGTACAACTCATCTGGCGACAATTATAATTGAAGAAATTGATAGTCAAGTCACTTTTTTAGATTATCCCAGACTTATCAGAAATAATCCAAATGTTCCATGGAAAACTAGAGGAAATGGTGCAATAGGGTTCACAATAAAAATAGCAGAGGAAGAGGTTGATCAAGTAATTGTTACTATCAAAAAATCTATTGAGAGTTATTATCAACCAGATGAAAATACAAACCCAGGATTAGTAGTAGTAAAAGGAAACATACCTGAAATCATTAAAGAATTCTCAAAGAGGGCATTAATTGAAGTACTCTCGATTGAAGAAGCAAAAAAT
>JAUWJS010000024.1 GCA_030607575.1 Candidatus Heimdallarchaeota archaeon
CAGCGAACAGTAACAAGCGATCCGTAAGCGCTTCTCTCTCGAAGTGTGGGCGGGGTAGGAGGGGATGTGACGTCCCCATGATGTGTCATAGACACTTCTAAAGAATTTGTACAAAATTCATGTCATAGTGTTGAACCTCTTTTTCAACATATAGATTCCGAGAATGGGTTAGAAACATTCTCTCTACTTTTTGAGAGAATTTCTAATCAAAACATGCTCGAAACTGTTAAGCAATAAAATTATAAGTGTAAATATCTTGAAAGTATTAGAATGATGAGAAAAAAGCCCCTTTATCTATTTTTCATGATAATCTTATTTATTTCATCAACAGTATCACTTAGTCAGCAATTGAGAGTGAATGCTCAAACAGAATTGGATGATAATCTTTTCTTACTCCTTAACAGAACAGGAGATGAAATAGATATAGAATCTAAATCGATTGTAGATGCTTTAGGTAATTTTCATTTTCTCGCAAGAATTTTATATGAAAATGATACATTTATGATAATTCACAAGGTAAATGACGAAACCAACATAGTAATAATCGAGGAAAACTCTATTGAATATTTCGAGTTGTTTGTTATAGATGGAGGGATTGAATTATTTTATGCATTTCACACTTTCTTTGGTTATATGAAATTCCATAGATACAACTGGACAGAAACAGCAGGTCCAAGTGATGAAGAATTTTATGGTTATAATGCTTACATGAACTATCCCCGTATGAAGCTCTATTATGAAGAAAATAACACATTGTTTATGGTTTTAGCTTTCATTCAAAATTGGCCTCCAACATCAGAAATTTCTACAACTAGATTTGAAATGTCACGTTTTTACGAAAACGGAACACATGTTCTTGAGGATATTTATGTTCTAGATGCTGAATTTGACTATTTGGTTGATTTTCATTATACCAATGGTACAATTTATAGTTTGTACAGATATACTCCTAGATTTTCCTACGTACACTGGTATGGAACAATAGTTACGAAAGGATATAACGATTCTTACGTGTCAAACTCAATGACTATACTTGAAGGAGGATTTGATCCAAAGTTTTATTTGACAAGCGATGGGGATTTCAATCTAGCTATGGCAAGAGACGACAAGATTTATCGTCTAAAATACTCCATAAACCAAACAATTGATTTCGCTGATTTCAATATTACAACCACAGGGGTTTATCCCTACAATAATTTTTATGTTGCTCTAGGAGAAAATAACTCAAAATATGTTATTAGTTCAGAACCTCATGTTAGTACAGAGGAGTTTTTCTCTGGAGATAGCCTGAAATCTAAAGTAGCTATTATAACAGATGATTATACCAATTTCACAAAGGAAGAAATCTTCATTTATAATGTACCAGATAAAGACAATTATTACTCATTCTATGTTTATGATACAGAAGATGGAAAAAGAATTTTTACCCATACAACGATTTTATCACAGGGAGATCTACCAAATCGCATCTTTTCAGAAGAGGAGATGATTGCATTCTATGTTTCCTCAGATTATGATATTGAAGAATTTAAAAAACTTGGCTTTCTTGGTTTAGAGGAACTGAATAGATTTCAGATCTTTTTCAGGAATGTTGGTATTTATTTAATAGTTGTTGGATCAGTTTTAGCTCTTATTTTTGTATTGTTTAGAAAGAGAATAAAAAGAAGTTTCATTATAATTAAAAGATATTTGACAAGACCAATTTATGAGGATAAGGGCAAACTCTTTTTACTTTTTATCAATTTCTGGGTATTTATCTCTAATTTCTTCTCATCACTTTTTGATCTTTTTAAAACAAACAAGAAACGTCATCTTATGAATCTAATTAGCATGACTGTTTTAGCTTTAATTATATTAACAAGTACTGCACTATATAGTTCAAAGAGAGAAGTTTTGTTTGATGAATATACAAATACACTTAACATTCTAAATGATGGAAAAGCAAGTTTATCTCTAACTTACAATTATGATACTGGTAACCAATATGTAAGTATTCCAGCAGTACAACAATATGAAAAAGTAGTTTTAAGTGAAATTTTCACTGGCTTTAAACTAGATCAAGAAGTATTTTCGAGTATTGTGAGTGGGTACGAATACTCGACAGCTTTCTATGGTATGATAGAGGATATGACTACTAATCCTTCTTCTTTAAGAGGTGTAACATATATAGCTTTATCAAATAATTACACCGATTTCATTAATGATTCCATTGTTGTGGGAAGGTTACCACAAGCACCAGGGGAAGTTTTATTAGAATACGATATTGCTACAGCTGTAAGCTTAAATGTAACAGTAAATGACACAATTACCTTCTGGGGTTCGCAGTTAAATTATTATAACAGTTATCTTGGGGATACACATGTTAATCTAACAATATCGGGGTTATTTGATGCTCCAACTCCAACTGAAATTGAAAATATATGGGCAGATTATAATCTTCCATCAGATTCTTCTCAAGCTTTAACTAATCTTTTTGGAGGAATGGTTTCATTTGGTGATAATGCTTGGGCAAACTTAGAAGGATTAAATCCATATTACATGTTTGTAAATACCTACGTTCAATTCTACTATGACTTTAGTAATTTCAAACCAGAGATGTTAACACAGTTAAAGATTGATATCGAAGAGATATCAGATGGTAATGCTCATTTCTTGAAATTCACAGGAGATATGAGAAATGGCTACTGGTACTTTAATACTGAATTAGATAAGGTAATTGAAATTCTTGAACCAAGAATTCAGTCATCAATGTTATTGTTTTTCATGCTAGCTGTACCAATTCTTTATTTGGCAATATTCCTGATATTTGAAACAAATGAATTATATTCGAAAGGACTAGAACAAGAAATAGAAATATTTCAAACGAAAGGACTGTCATCTGGAAGAATAGCCTTTAATTATATGATTTTGAAGATTTTTGAATCTATAGCAGCATCATTTGTTGGGTTTGGTTTATCCTTTGCTTTAGTACCTCCATTACTGAAAGTTGATTCATTCCTTACATTCAATCAGGAGAATCAAGTGCTGAATTTCAGTGGTTTGGGATGGGCTACACTATTTACGATAACAGTCCTAATAGTAGTCTCTATACCAAAGATCATACAGGTTTCAACAAAGAAAACTACTTTCCAAAAAACTCCACAGCGACTTGTCACTCTTTTAAAACAAATAAGAATTCCGACATTACTACTAATTGGAGTTGGTATAGGCTTAACTCTTCTTTTCTTCAGCCTGTACAAAGTAAATCTAAGAAACCTATCCTCTACTGGAAATACATCATTATTAATGATTAATATCTATCTTGCAGGCTTAGGTGTCCTATTAGCTCTATTAGGTATTGGATTATTACTAAAAGACTTACATGGGGTTATTATGATTGCAATAAGCAAAATTTCGTGGAATCGGAGAAAAACTGTAGGATCATTTACACTAGTTGAAGTTCGATCAGACATCAAACTATTCAGTAACATGTTCTTTGCTTTTCTGTTAATAGTAGGAATCACTATTCCATCAATTATGAGCCCCTTAACGGTAGAATTCAATTATGATAAAGATGCATATTTGTACAATGGGGCAGATATATTCGTAAAGAATTGGATGAATCAGAATCAATCTATCTTGCCAGAGATTCAAGCTATAGCTGGAGTAGAAAGTACCGCGTTTGTTCATGAAGTAGAAGCTAGTTATGATTTTGAACCATTATCAGTGTATCTGATAGAGAATACAACGGAATTTTTGAACACGGTCTATACACCACCAAGTAGGTTATTTAATAAGTGGGAAGAGACAATAACAGCACTAGAAGCTAATGACACGATGCTCAGCACAAAATACTTCTATGATGATAGAGCAGGAAAAGAATATGAATTCTTATTTGAGTCTCTCTTTCCACCATTGACTTTAACATTCAAAATATATGACATATTCAATTACATACCAATCTTTTACACAGCTGGAGAGTATATTCCAGGAGTAACGGTGAGAATTGCGGGAGTAGTAATGACACAATATAATTTCGAAAGAATAAGGGAAACTATGTACATAAAAAGTGAGATAATTAAAGATAGGTTACTCATTAAACTGTCAAAAAACGCAGATCATGAGCAGATAGAGCAATATCTAATTGAAGAAATGAACCTAAACATAGATTCGGCAATTACTGATAGTGATGAAAGGCAATTTGAAACATTTCCATTCTTCAACATAGTTTCGGCAGAATTCGCTCTTTCAATGCTAGTGTGTTTAATAGCTATAGCTTTCATAAGCATAAGCAACCCCATAAAGATTCTGCAACAAAGAATAACAAAAAATGATAGACTAAAGAAAATGGGTATATCGACGAAAAGAATTATACGATTAACGATGTTCGAAGCGATGTTCACAGGAATTATACCAGGATTGATATTAGGAACAGGAGTGGGATTCGCTATAATGTGGGGATTCACCTGGGCAACGAAGAGATTCTTTTATAGTGGAATAAATTATCTGTGGAAATTCAACGCAGTAGCGTTTATAATAGCGTATGTAGTCGCACCTATACTATTCATGGGGATATTTTATCTGTCGATGAAAAGAAATTATGCAAAATATATGCCAAGGAATCTGGAGTAGTGAAAAAAATGATAAGATGTGTAGATGTCATAAAAATTTATCATGATCCTATAACTGAATACAAAGTATCTGCATTAAGAGGACTAGATTTAGATATAGGGGATGGGGAACTTGTCTCGATCATTGGCCCTTCAGGTGCAGGTAAAACCACTTTAATGAACATTCTGTCAGGGGTTGATACTCCAACTGGTGGATTGGTGATGATAAGAGGGGTACAACTGGATTTACTGACTGAAAAAGAAAGAAGAAAATTCAGATATGAAAACATAGGTCTTGTAAATCAGTTTACAAGCAAGAATCTCTACTCACAACTAACAGTTAGAGATAATGTTCTAATGCCTATGAAAATGAAATATACTCCAAGAGAAATGGCTAGAAAAGAAATGGAAGAATTACTCAGATTATTCAATCTTACGCATGTGAAAAACAACAAAGCAGCAAAAATAAGTGGTGGTGAATCAATGAGATTGTCTATTGCCATCGCTTTAGCAAGACAACCACACTTTATTCTCGCAGATGAACCTACTGGTCAATTAGATTCGAAAAACACTTTCAGCATAATTGACACTCTAAAGGGAGTTAACAAAGAACTTGGAACTACCATGGTTATTGTCACTCATGATGTTCGATATCGAAATATTTTCGAAAAGAGCTTCCTAATTCGTGATGGAAGACTTGTTGGTGTAGGTTATGAAGCAGAAAGACAAAAACTAGACATTTTTAAAGATGCTTCTGTATTGAACCGTGCTTACATTGATCCTTCTCATATGCTTCAAATTCCTGATAGAGTTAAGAATTCAATTGCTCTTCGTGAGTTCGCTGAATTTGAAGTTCATCCTTCAAAGAAACTAGCTATGCTTTGGAATCCTGATTTAGTATCTAAAGAAGAAGTTTTCAGCATCCTTCAACAACCTCCAGACGAATATAAAGAAACAGTGGATGAGCTAACATTTGATGATGTTCGATATCTTTTCGAGAATGAATTCAAGTACAATCCAAAAGCTAAGGACTATATTCGCATAAAAGGGTTAGAAAAGGGTTATCGAGTTTTTGGTCAACTTCAACCGGTTATCAAAGGCATAGATCTTACCATTAAGAAAGGAGATTTCATTTTTATCTCTGGTCCATCTGGAGTAGGAAAAACCACCTTACTTAATACTATTGCAGGACTTTTGATTCCTAATAAAGGATCTGTTCATATTGACGACTATTCAATAGGGAAAGCAGATGATACGTCCAGATCAGATTTCAGATTGGAGAACATTGCCTATATTACTCAATATCACAGTCTGTTTGAGCCAGTACAACTGAAAGACAATCTATTAGTTCCTTACATATTTCTTGGCAAGGAATACAACCCTGATATTGGAAATGAAGTGACTAGAAATGTTCATATCAGTCATAAATTAGAATCATATCCTGATGAATTATCAGCTGGTGAAAAACAGAGAGCAACTTTATCCTTAGCCCTTACACGAAAAACACCCATTCTGCTTGCAGATGAACCTACAGCCAATATGGATTCTGATTTAGCTAGAGAAATTATGGATGTATTAATGGCTTTCGTGAAAGATGAAAATGCGACCTTTATCATGTGCAGCCATGATTTATCCTTACTCCGACCTGGTTTCAGACATATTCGTATTTCTGATGGTCTTATTACAGAAGATTCAAGAATCACTCAAAACTCTTTGAAACAGATTCTCAAGGAATATCTGCAATTACATGAAGATCACAAGAACAAAAAATAATCTTCTTTTTCCTTTTTTTAAAAATAATCGTGTTTAGGAAAAGTTAAAATTACTTAGATAGATTTTCTTTTGTAATCACTATGAAACACTATCTCGAAGTACAATTTACATTAAGTGGATCCTTACCTTCTGAAAGTAAGGGTGAAATTGAAGGACTTTTCAAACAATTTAGTGAAAAAACTCAAAAATCAAGAGCTAAAGGGGAATTCAAGATCACTGGATGGAAAACCAAGGAAACTAAACTTGATATAACAATTTCATCTGTTGATTCACTATCTCCACATGTGGCAGTGCTCAGATTAAGGAAACAGCTATCTGCTCTAATAGGTAAAAAATACCGTATAGGACTAAGAGGTTTTGCTTTTATCAAATACATCATTGAAACAGAATTGGAAGAAAAACCTGTTAAAGAGTTCACTTTACCATTAGTAAAAAATCTAGAATTCTTTGAAGAAGAAGGAAAGAGTTTTGTCAAAATCGAGATTGATCCAGAAATCGAGGAGGATTTTGTAGAAAAAGGAGCAATTGAACGCATTGTACGTCGAGTAAGCGAAAAAATTTCTAAGCAACATTATGGAGCTAAGAAAGAACATCATCAAATTACATGGTATAGTGGGGAAAAGAAACATCATACTGAAGAAAATCCTACTCAACTTATGCAAAAAGCAAATTGGATTCAACGAACAAATTACAGAAACCAATGGATACTTTCTCCCACCATAACCGCTTTAGCTGAAGCATTAAAACAAATTATGATAGATTATGTTTATGAGCCTTTAGGGTTCAATCAAATGATGATTCCAAAACTGGTGGATTGGTCAGTTTGGTTGAGATCTGAGCATGCTGAGGGCATTTATCAAGGGGGTTTTGAACCCTATTTTGTAGTTCAACCAAAGTCTGCTGATCCTGAATACTTTGAAGAAATTGCTGATTATATTTCCATCACTAAAACCATTCCAACTGAAAAACTTGCTGAGAAGGTATCAGCACCCATTGGTGGATTGTCTTATGCTCAATGTCCTCCTTTCTGGTCATGGTTACAAGGTAGAACTTTAGCCAAAGAAAGCCTTCCAATTAAAATTTTTGACTGGAGTGGCCCCACTTATCGCTATGAATCAGGTAGTGCTTACGGATTTGAAAGAGTTGATGAATTACACCGTATTGAAACATTATTCATAGGCTCCCCTGAACAGGCTAAACAAATAGGTATAGCAGTAAAAGACAAACTTCGAGTTATATTTGAAGAAGTTCTTGATTTAGAGGTTAGAGAAGCTAAAGTCACTCCATGGTGGTTACAACAATCTGCTCATGAGAATGAGATGGATACTGCTGAAGATCTAGTTGTTGGAACAATAGATTACGAAGCTTATATGCCCTATAGAGGAACTCGTGAAGAGAGCGAATGGTTAGAAATTCAGAATATTTCAATTATAGGTCAAAAATATCCTAAAGGATTTTCTGTTAAAGCTGAAGGAAACATAGAACTTTGGAGCGGTTGTGGCGGGGGATCCTTTGAAAGATTCTTAACTGCGTTCATATCACAAAAAGGATTAGATACAAAAGACTGGCCTGATAAATTCATGAAATACATTGATAAGCTTCCAGAACCTGTTAAATTTCACTGAAAAATCATTTGCGCATAAGCTATTGCAAGTATAAAGTAGTTAATGGTATGGCAATAATTGATACATTATTAGATAATAGATACCATAAACAATTCCAACGAAAAAGAAGACCAGAAAAGTAATCATAGTTCCATAAGCAATAATGCTATTTAATAATACCAGAATAGTAAAAATTCTGTTTGATAAAATACCCTCTGCCTTCTTTTCTTTTATTCTAGAATAAACATACATGGTTAATGCAAATATAAAGATCAAAGTATGAATGATGAGAAAAGCTAGAACATAGGGTAAACTATCACGCAATTGCTTAATCAAGATGATTCCAGCTAGAAAATAAATACTTAGATAATTGAAATTCATTTGCAAAACAAATCTTTGTTTCTTCTTCAATTCTTTTTTCATTTCTTGGATAACATCATCAGGTAAGGGGGTTCCGCATAGTTTACACTCAATTTCATATTGTTTCAAATAATTGTTACAATTTGAACATGGTTTTTGCTTAAGAATTTTCTTCCTAAGAAATGCTTTCATAAATAGAAACTTTGTTTTTCACCTTAATATTCTTTTTTGCCACAATAATAGATGTCTAATATCCTTTCTCTTCTTCAAGCGAAGGTCTTCCCTCTCTAATTTGACCTATCAATATCATTTTTTACAACGACAAGTTTAAAATTTAACTAAGAATGATTTCTTAATGATAGATCTACGTTCAGACACTTTTACACTACCTTCAAAGGAGATGCTGGAAACTATTCTAACAGCTGAACTTGGAGATGATGTGTGGGAGGAAGATCCCACTGTAAAAGAACTTGAAGCTTTAACCGCTAAGAAACTTGGTAAGGAAGCTGGTCTTTTAGTTTCTAGTGGTACTCAAGGAAATTTAGTGGCAAATATGACTCATCTAAATCGGGGAGATGGTGTTGTTCTTGAAAAAGAGAGTCACATCTACTTATACGAAGTAGGAGGACTTTCACAGCTAATTGGAGCATTTCCTTTTCTAATTGAAGGAAACAATGGTTTAATGGATCCCAAGGATGTTGAAGCAATTTTTACAAGGGGTTATAATGTCCATTGGGTGGATCCAAAACTTCTCTGTTTAGAAAATACTCACAACAGAGGAGGAGGTAAAATTATTCCTAAAGAAAATATTGACCAACTATCCAAAATTGCTCATGAAAATAACGGTTTAGTTCATATGGATGGAGCTAGGCTTTTTAATGCAGCTGTTGCTACAGGAATGGCAGCTTCTAAGATTGTCGAGAACGTAGAAAGTGTCCAAATATGTTTAAGTAAGGGTTTAGGATGTCCTGTAGGTTCAATTATTGTTGGAAGTGAAGAGTTTATTCATGATGCAAGAAGACAAAGAAAACTTGTTGGAGGAGGTCTAAGGCAAGCAGGAATTATAGCTGCTCCAGGAATTTATGCTTTAAACAACATGATTGACAGATTAGCTGAAGATCATAAACATGCTAGAATGCTTGAAAAGGTTCTTACAGAAATTGAGGAATTAAAAGTTAAGCCAGTTGACACAAATATTGCTGTTGTTGATACATCTGCTAGTAAATGGTCTGCTGCTGATGCTCGAGATGGTTTGGAAAAACATGGCATTAAAGTAACTTATATGGGAGATCAGTTCTTTCGAATGGTAACCTACTTTGGCATAACTAAAGAAGATATTGAGCAAGTTGTTTCTGTAATTCCAGAAGTCTTTAAGTAGAGATTTTTCCGCTTTTAACTATTTTCTCTTACACTCTCAGGCTACATATATATCAGGATATTTTGAGGAGTAACATAGACTTTTTATATTATATTTTTGGTGTTCACATGATACATGTGTCAATCGATGACTATCTAGACGGTCTATTATCAGACACCGCAGAACCGTCTAAAAAGGCTATTATGAAGCTTACTAAACTTATTGAGAATTTTGGAACAATAATGGTTAAAAGTACAGAACGAATGGAAGATTATATTGACACTCTTACTAATCGAATCAATTCTATTGAACAAGCTTTGGGTAATGCATCTCGAGCTGCCCCAGCAGCAGCTCCATCAGTTGATTCTCCTGTTGCTGCCCCTGTAACGACATCAGAGCCTAATTTAACTGCAAGCAATCCAGGTTCAGTTGCAGCACCCAATTTATCCGCTCCAGTAGGAGACGGGGGAGGTATTCCCGAACCATCTGGCAATCAAGTCTCCACAGGAGGTGGAATCAGTAATGACGATCTTATGAAAGCAGCCTCCAATTTACAAAAAGCACCAGAACCTGTACCAGGAGAACCTGGCGCACCTGGAGCAACACCAGTTTTTAGTCCATTTGGAGTCAGTGCTAATGATATCCAAGATGTTAGATCTGGATTAACTAAAGTTGATCCTGATGAACACAGGAAAGAAAGACAAGCAGCTGCGGGTGGGACAGAAGGTTCGATGCCTGCTAGCATGGTACTTAACTTAGAAGTCAAAGATGCTTTAGCAAAACGAAAATCAAGAACTGATGAAGATGATGATGCTGAATTTGAACCAACTCCTGCTGCACCAGCATCACCGCAAAAATCAACTAAACAGATGAAAGAAGCCTTGCAAGGAGAATTACGCGATGCGTTTAGCAGTCTTCTAGAGAGCGACACAAATGAGGATTAAATAAATTGCTCTCTTTTCATATATTTTAAATTTATATTACTCAAAGAAAATATTGTTGATTTTTTATATTCAAAATTACATGGTCGAAAAAAATGGCATTAAATTTACAAAAATACATTAACTTTTTATTTAAACAAAATACAAAAGAAAAACTTAATGATAAATTACAGGCTATTTTTAAAGAATCCAAGAATTATTCGGATAATTTGAATGACCCTTATTATCAATGCAAAAATGAAGAATTATTAGAAGTGTTTACTACTTCGTGGTCAGGTATTCAAGAGGAAATATCTGAAAGTATGGTTTATTATGCTATTTCATTATACTGGCTTGATGCAATTAATCTAGAATTGTATAGAGCAATTTTACAAGAACTAGAATCTCAAAAGCTGATTACAGATGAGTTACTAGTCTCCAGCTATTGGATGTTTTGGAAAAAACAAAACAAAATCGAAAAACCTAGAAGATATAGTTTTTACTCATTTCTTGAATTTATTAGGAAAATGGGTGTAGACCCCTTTAGTTTTCAAAATTTTGTCAATACAACCAAAAAATTATTTCCAAATATGAAACTCTCTGAAAGGGAAATAGAGATAGGCAATGAAATTGAAAGATTTATTAAAAATATACAGGAAAGACCCCAGTATATAGAAGAGTTTTCAAGCTCAATTACTCCTGATACGATGAAGTATCTAGATTTCTATGTAGATCTTGAATTGCTAAATAATCTGGCTTATTTCTCTGTTAAGAACATTAGTAAACAAATTAATTTAGACAAGAAAACCTCTCTCGCGAATTTCCAGAAAATAATTGAGAAGGAATATAACTCGAGAAAGATGAGGACTGTACCTACAGTCATAGATCCCGTTCTGGAACCCCATCTAACAAAATTTGATGCAAAAGCAGTATCAATGGAAAAACTTGCAGCTCTACCAAAGGAACAAATGAAAGAATACGCTTCTATTAAGGCTTATTCAAGTCCAAAAAATGCTCAAAAAATACGTATCAGTTTTCTTGGCGGAGGTAATATTGGAAACATGGGGATTTTAGTTCAACATGACAATAATGCAATTTTACTTGATTTCGGGATGAGTGTTGCTAATTATTCTATCCCTAGATGGCATCCTTCTCTCAAATATGTAAAAGCTGTTCTTGTAACTCATGCTCATCTGGACCACACAGGAGCTTTACCTTACCTCATCAGACCAGAAAACGGGAAAAGGTGGTATGCAACTCAGACTACTAAAATGTTAACTGAAAAACTACTCTACTCAACCTCTTCTATTTTACGTTCAAAAGGCATAACCAAGAGAAATGCCTCCCCATTTCAGAAAGTTTTTCTAAACAATTCGAATCTTATTAACCTCTTTAACGAATTTAATCCACTAAAGATTAACAAGACAGTAGAAGTAAGTCCAGGTTTTGATGTAACTCCGTATTCAGCTTCTCACCTTTATGGAAGTGTAAGTTACAAAATAGATGTTTTTGGAACAACAATTCTATTTACAGGAGATTTTTCAGCTGATGAAAGTGAACTATTCTCTGGAGCAAAACTTCCAACAGATTGTGATGTAACTATCTTTGATGGTACTTACTATAATAGAGAAACAGTAGAAGAAGATCCAAATACAGTGATTTTACAAGCAGCGGAAACATGTGATCGCTTAATTATACCTGCTTTTTCCGTTGGTAGAACTCAAGAAATGATTAAGAGATTAGAGAGATTAAGAGTATCTACTAAAAGAAGAGTTATGACTACTGGTCTTGCAGCTGATGTTTCCAAATCCATGGGTTTAAGAGCTAAATTTGACATAGTCAAACACCTTTCAGCTGACAATTTTGAAAATAGTGATATTGTTGTAACTGGTCATGGAATGTTGCAGGGCGGAACAGCTAGGAAACTAATAGATGAAACCAGTTCAGATGAAAACACAGGCATACTTATCTGTGGGTATCAAGCCCCCAATACACTTGGTTTTGCGCTCAAGAACAATCATTCCGTTGCTAAAAAGAGATATCAACAAAAAGTATTTTCAGCTCACATAAGTGGACATAGTAGTTCAGAATCATTGAATGAATTCATTGATAATCTGAGTGGTAAAAAAGTGATGGTTCATACACCTGATAGAACAGTTCCAAGAGACGATCATGAAGATCTTATTATACCAAAATACAATCAGGAAATAGTACTTAAAAACAAAGTATAGGGAAAAGTAATTTTCTACTTCCCTAATCCTATGCTTCTAAATATTATTCCTTTTTCTCGGAATTTTTCATAATCAAGGGCTCTTCTGCCATCAATAATTAGAGGATTTTTCATATATTTTCTAAATAATTCTGGAGTTAATTCAAGATATTCTTTCCATTCAGTGACTAAAATACAAGCATCTGCACCAATTAGGATATCTTCAATCTTATTTGATAGTGTTAAATTCTCATGACTTATGATTTCTTTAACATTGTCTATGGCCTTAGGATCAGTAGCGAAAACTTTAGCTCCTTTATCGAGTAAATGGTTGATTAAAGTTATAGACACAGCTTCTCTTACATCATCTGTCTCAGGTTTGAAAGCAATACCAAGTATTGCGATTTTCTTATCTTCTAAAGATCTATCTTCCATTTCTTCTGTTAATATCTCTGCTGCCCTAAATGGTTGAGCTTCATTAACTTGCATAGTAGCTTTAAGTAAATCAGATGGCACATTCATTTCAACAGATTGATGGTATAAAGCTCTAATATCTTTACGAAAACATGATCCCCCATATCCAAGTCCTGCTCGTAAGAATTTGTCTGAAATTCGGTCATCCATACCTATACCTTTCGCAATGTCTATTATATCAGTCCCAATTTTTTCAGCAATATTGGCAATCTCATTAATAAAAGAGATCTTCATAGCCAAAAAGGAATTTGAAGCAATTTTTATCATTTCGGCAGATGTTGGATCAACATAGAGAATAGGGCTGTCAAGACCTTTGTAAGATTTTCCTATTATTTCCTGAGACATCTTATCTATTCCTCCTATCACTATTCTATCTGGTTCCAAAAAATCTCTTATAGCAACACCTTCTCTAAGAAACTCAGGGTTCATTCCTAAACCAAAATCCTTACCAGCAATCTTATGACTAGTTTCTTCTAAAATTGGTTTAACAAGGTTCAAAGTTGTTCCAGGAGAGCAAGTACTCTTTACAGCAATCACCTTATACTGATTGGTTTTTTCTAGTTCTTCTCCTATTTTCTGTGCAGCATCCTTTAAAAAAGTATAATCATAAGCACCATCTTCTCGTGTAGGTGTCCCAACGCAGATATAGATTAATTCTGATACTGCTATTGCTTCACTCATGTTAAGTGTAGCTTTTAGGTTTCCTTTAGACACCATGGTTTGTAACATCTCATCCAATCCTTCTTCAAAAATTGGAGCATTACCTTTGTTAATTTTATTTATCTTATCTTCAATAACATCAACACAGATTATATTATGACCTTTGCTAGCAAAACAAGTTCCTGTAACTAAACCAACATATCCAGTTCCTATAATAGCTATTTTCATTCTTCTCACAACACACTATGAAGTAAAATATATGAACATTTGTCCAGAAGCTGTCCAGATATCTGTTCATACAAAAAAGTTATGAACTCTTTCGGTTCAAAATACATAATGTCTGTTTATAAGTCCATTGCAGATCAAGTTCACAAGTATATTGATATTTATGATAAAGTAATAATTGACATCATTGATACATGGGAATTCCAAAGATTAAGACGCATTATACAGCTTGGGGGAGTTTCAGTATCTTATCCTTCAGCTACTCACAGTAGATTCATGCACAGTTTAGGGGCACATCATGTTGCTAACAGGATAGGTCAATTTCTCAACAAGAAACACCCAAATATCTTAACTGGGGAAGAGATTAAACAAGTAAGTTTAACAGCTTTAATTCATGATATTGGTCATGGTCCATTCTCTCATATGTTTGAAGATACAACAAAAATGTTATGTAAAAATTATGAAAATTCTGATTGTAATAATAAGTATGGGATATTTCTAAGACATGAAAATATATCAGAACAAATTGTACTGGATGATGAATCGGAGATTGCAGTAATTTTAGAAAAAGAAGGCTATAATAGAAAGCAAATTGGTAACCTTATTCAGGGGAGAAGTGTAGATGATAAACCGTTTAAAAATCAAATCATTAACTCACAACTAGATGCTGATGCTCTTGATTATCTAATGAGGGATTCTGTTGCAACTGGTGTATCATTTGGAATGTACAATCTTGAACGATTATTTGATATGATGGAATTAACAAAGGAAGGAACAATTACTATCAGAGAAAAAGGATTACAATCCATAGAGCAAGTAGTTCTAGCTTTGTATATGCAGTTTAGTAGAGTTTACTTCCACAAAACAGTTAGATGCTATGAGTACATGTTAAAACTTTTCATTTCACAATTAATTCAAAAATTCGACGAGGGGAAGAACATAGCTAGTCTTCCATTTTTAAAGAATTTTGCAGATAAGCCAAGTTGGAAGACTTTGATGATGCTAACTGATGATGTGATATATACCCAATTGCATTATTCTGTCGCTAAAGAGCAAAACGATGATTTCATCAAGAAATTAGCAAATGAAATCCTTCGGAGGAATTTGTTCAAAAGCATCCCATTAACAGAAGATATGGCTGCTAAGGTTTTAGAAAATTCAGATAAAATCAATTTCATTGTTAGGAAACATGGATATCCTACTGTCAGCTGGGATATAGATCAATTTGGTAGTAGATATTATACTCCTTATGAAGAGACTGATCGTAATGCTATTATGATTAAAATGAAAGATGGTCAATTGAAACAACTTTCTGAGGTATCAGACGTCGTAGCAAGCTTGACAAAGCCTAAGTATAACAATCTGTTAATCTTTCCTGCCCCCTGTAGAAACGAAATTACAAAATTAGTTAAAGAAATATAAAAAGAAAAAGGAAAAAGAGTTAGTATTTATAGTCGTTATTATTCTTTCTGTCATAGTATTATCGAATTTCTCTTCAACTTGAGGTGGTTGAGCTGGCTGATGAATAGTTTCTTGAAGAGATTCAGTTTCAGCAGTAACAATTCTTGCCTCCTTCTGTTTCCTCTTCACTTCTTTTCTGTAAACTCGTTTGAATCGTTAGTTATTTCTCTTATTGAGTAATTAGCATATGTTCTTTGTTGTGGTACAATCGGTATTGCTAGAAAAACAATAATGACTCCCAAAAAAATAAAATTCTTTTTCGAACTCATAATTTGCAAATAGTGAAATTCCACAAAAAAATGTTCGTATTAAGGCTATCAAAATAAAAAAGTTAGGAGAGTTTATCTCCTTTTCTTCATTGCTACTATAACAAGACCTATTCCGAAGAATGCAACAAGACCAGTAACCCATTCAAATGCTAGATTATTGGGACTTGTGATATTTTGTAAGAGGAAGTTGTATTTTATGGTGAATCCTAAGACGCTTACTTTCATAAATATCCTTATTTCGTCAAGTACTCCATCTATTGCATCATAAATGATATTTGCTTTTACTTCTCCTTTAAGAGTAACTCCTCCTTCAGATAGACTAATATCTATACCAGTTTCAACATCTAATTTCTTTTCTGTAAGGCTTACTGTGTAGTATATTTGAACTCCTGGTTCAGGTTCTTCAGAAATTTCATTTAACTTAAGTTCGTTATAGAAGAGCTCAAAGAAACTTGAATTTGTTGAACCATATACATAGGTCAATGGTAAAATGAACGGAAATGTTCCTGCAGTAAATGCGCCATAGATGAGAGTAGTAGTATAATCAAAGAATTCAATATCTGTTGAGTTTTCTGTTATAAGAACATCGTCAAGATAAAAATCTGCCCAATCTCCTGTATATAGGAAAAGATTAGCAGGATCAGTTAAAGGAAGATCATTGAGATTTTGTGTAAGTACTAACTTAAATACAGAACCTACTTTCCATTCAATATCTGCAACTATGTCATAATCTACATCTTCAAGGCCTTCAAAGTTGAATGCATTCTTTTTTAACTGCCATTCTAATTCAGCGCCTGCAATTAATTCAGGATGGAAATAAAAACCATCAGGAACTGTTACAGCAGATGTTTGAATAACTAATGGAGTTAATATTAAAAACAATACTGTGGTAATACCAATTTTTTTCAATTTTTTTTTCACCCACTTAGTCTTCAAAATGAAGACAAGCCTAAAGTTTCATATGTATATTGTTCTATAAAAAGGTTTAGAATCTATTTGGGAAGAAGGAAAACTACTTCTTCTTGGTCTTTCGTTTTCTCTTGCTTTGCTTGATTTGAAGGTATTCTGTAACAATTTCTTTCAGGTCGTTCTTAGTGACTCTTTTGTCTTCTAGAATAGTACCATCTAGCAGACGAATATGTCGAAAACCAGGTCGAAGAAGTGTGAGGTCATGGCTGCAAGTGATGATTGTTGCTTTATTGATTCTAACTATATCCATCAATAAATCCATAATAGAACGTGCAAGGTCTGTATCCAGATTTGCGGTTGGTTCATCTGCAAGTATCACACTTGTTCTTCTCGTTAAAGCTGTTGCTAGAGCAGCCCTCTGTTTTTCCCCTTCAGATAGTTCTCCAGGATAAGAATCAAGTTTATGATCAATAAAACACTCCTTTGCTATGGATAAACTATAATCCATATCAATTTTACTTCTAGAGAATATGTTAGGAAGGACAAAATTATCTTTAATTGGCAAAGGACTGAACAGATTATTGTGCTGAGTAATATACGCTATATTGTTCAATCTGAAGAGTGATACTTGCTTTTCACCTGAATCACTTATAGAGAAATTTTGCACTTTAATAGAGCCATTGTTTGGTTTGATCAGTCCGGCAATGAGATTAAGAAGGGTGGTTTTACCAACTCCTGAAGGACCAGAAATAAAGACAAAATCGCCTTTATCAATGTTTAAATCGAGATTTGAAATCACTTCTGTATAACCAGCTCTAGATTGGTAACCTTTTGACATTTTCTTAATTTTCACAATAGGCTTAACTTTCTCTGGTGGAATGAATTCTCTACTCAGAAGTTTCTCAACCTCTTCAAAGGAGACCTGTTCTAATTTTTCATTAAAGTCATCTAAAGGACTAGATACAATCTGGTAGACTTCTTCCCTAGTAATTTTTTCAGGATTCCAAAGAAGCCCTACTTTTCGTGATGGATGGGTGTCAAATTCTACAACTTCCCCTAATCCAGTAACAGCTTTGACTTCATCAGGAATTCGAACATAATTAGATGAGTCCAAATAGGCTCTGTTCAACTCTGTAGCATGTAAAAGAAATTCCAATTCATCTTTACCAATATCCTTGCCTATACCTGCAAGTTTTCCATCTCTGATAACAAAACTTTTCTCGAAAACATTTCTGTGACGTATGTCATGGGTTACTACAAGTATAGTTTTGCCCATTTCCAAATTGATTTGTTTGATCGTATCTATCATATCTTGCGTGTTCATCGAATCTAATTGACCAGTTGGTTCATCTGCGAGTAAAATAGTGGGGTTTTTCGACAAAGCGACTCCCATGCTCAATCGCATTGCTTCGCCACCTGATAATTTATCAACTATATTCTGCTCAACGTGTTTAAGATTCAGAATTTTTAGTAGTTCATCAACCTCTTTCTTAGATTGTTCTTTTGGCAGGAAAAATAGTTTCTTTGGGATCAAGAGATTCTGTCTAACACTTAGATGTGTGAACAGATTCTCACTTGTGAATTGGTTAATAATTCCTAGATAATTAAATCTAAATTCTCTTCTTTCAAATTCATCTAGCTTCCCAAAATCCCTTCCATTGATTATTACATCTCCACTAGTAGGTTGTTCTATACCAGAAAGAATTCTTACTAGAGTGGTCTTACCAGAACCCGAAGGTCCAATAATCGAGACAAGCTCACCTTCCTTTACTTTCAAATCCATTCCTCTTAACGCTGCGACTTTTAGTTCTGTATCAGAATCATAATAAACTTTTATCACATCATTACATATTATCATTCTTTCATCACTCCAAATTTTTAGGTCTATATTTAGCAAAATTCCTCTTCATCGATACTATGAATATTGAATAGAATAGCAGTGGAATTCCTAAGAAAATAACCAAACCTACATGATATGGTATTATTGTTTTAAATGGTAACCCACCTGAATATGGCGGACTTATGAATATCAAGCTAAATAGACGAAGTAATCCATATCCTCCAGCAGCTCCTATTGCCAATCCTGGTAATATACAAGCTATAAACAACTCCATTGCAGATAAAAAGACAATCCTATTCGTTGGCAAGCCAATTTTCTTCATTATATCATGTTTGACAACTCTTCGTTGAAGTATCTTCAAAGGATTGCTTAACGAAGTAAATACTACAGCTGCTATACAAATTAGAATTCCAAATACAAATTCAGCTACTAACACTGAATAGAATGGAATTAGATTGAATAGTCTTACATCAGCTAGTTCATTTGATGTTTGAACTTCAATTCCCAAATCTATCTTTAGTTTTGTTGCAAATTCCTCTTGATTCACTCCATCTTTAATGTTGATCAATAATCTCTCAAATGTTCTTTCGTTTATTTCTATCAAATCAGCGATCAATAGAAAACTCTCCAAAGTCATTACCAAAGAGTATATTTCTTCGGAGAAATATGGATCATTTTGTTCATCAGGACCTTCATCATAAACTATCGGGAAGTAATTGAAATTCGATACGATGTCATATTGAATTAAAGTGTCATTCACTGGATCTTCTCTCACAAAATAGTAGAAATCCGCTCCTTCTGCTAGATGTTTATGAAATGGCTCTGATACTAGCATTCTTTTTGTATTGTTTAATTGTACAATTGTAGAATCCCAATTTTCAAACAAATTCTTCTTAGGCTTATAAGCCGTGGAAAGATAATCTTCCGTATCATTCAGTAAAAAGAATTCAAAATTATTCCAATGATAACTTCCTTTTATCTGAGATACATTTGCTATTGATACGATTTCCGAATATCCTAGAAGTTCAGTGGCCAAAGAAGCATTATAGTCATCCCAGTTAGTTATATAAATGTCACTTCCTCCGTAGAAATATGCTTCTACTTTAGTTTTATCTTGAATCAGCATTGGTGAAACTGCAAACGGTATAACTAAACTCACCAATATTATATACGTTAGAAAAGTGTTGTTGAATAGTTTGATATCTGATCTGATCTCAACCAGTGAAAGGGAGAAAAGATTCTTCCTTATAGCCCAAGCAGTCTTACTTAAAGCAATCATGAGAATCTTGTGTATTTCTCTGATAAGTAATCCTGTTCCTAGCAAAGCAATCATAACTCCAATTCCCATAAGATAGATGAAAATTACTAACAAAGCTGGACCTGATGAGACAATATCAAAGGCATATATACTAAGTAACCAATAAGATAGTACAGTCAGTCCAACTCCAAATCCTATGGTTAGAATATAGTGGAATTTGATATTTTTCATTAACTGAATAAATTTCTTTGGAGGTTTCTCTACTTTCTTCTTTGTTTTAGAAATGATGATAATTCTTGGAACAGAAATAATGACCATGAGCAGGAAAGTTGCACTCATTGCTGCAGGTAAACTTACTAGACTTATAGAGTATAGAGGAGAATCAAATGTAATGAATTTGTTAATCTTAAGTAAAGCTGGGAGTAATAACATGTTTACTCCAAAACCTAGGAATGTAGCAACAAACGATTCAAAGAATTTCATAGAGGAATATATGTATGTAATCATTCCCGTTGAGACTCCCTTTGAACTTAGAATTCTGATTTCTTGCTCGAAACTTGTACTAAATATTTCGTTTACTTCAAATGTCAAGAACAATGCAAGATAAAGAATTGGGATAGATAGGAATATTATCAAGAACTGTGTGGTTTGCATTTCAAATCCTATATCTGAAAATGTGTAAACTAGTTCTCCCAGTACTTCCCAGCTTCCATCTTGATCAAAAACAAACCGAAAAGGACCTTCATCTCTAATTTGGTTTATTTCCTCAATAAGCACTTCCAAATCTTTAGGATTCAATGAGCTAAAATCATATCGAAATTGTACTCTTCCCATTAAATCGAAACTATATGTTGATACATTTTCGAAATTTTCTAAATAATAAGGTGTAAATGTAACTAGAGTTGGAAGATAACTATAAGATAGACTTGATATGGGATCTGATGGAAGGTTATAAGCATCACAGATAGTCTCAAGTAGTGAATGTGGTGGTTCAAAATATATTCCTACAACTGTAAGATTCATTCTAGAGAACTCTACAAATCCAGCATTTGAGGTAGAATTTACAACTAAAATATCATCAACTTTGATGCCATAGTAAGCTGAAGCATAAGATGAAATCAGTACTTCACTTGTCTGATTAGGTAATCTACCTTCAACAAGTAGTTGATTAATAACAGAACTATAGTTCTGCTGAGCTCCAAAATAAGTAATTGGCATATAATCGTCATATCCACTCGAGAAGTTGTATGAAATAAGATATGATTCATAAGCATAATTGTAACCTGATATAATACTTGCAAACAAAGACGTTGATGACGTTATACGATTCATGATTGCACTCATAGCCATTTCTGTATAATTTTCGTTGATAAAATTCTGTGCAGCTTCAGAAGTTTCTACAAGATTGAAATTGTACATAAGTGAGAGATCATTATCATGGTTAACATTAGCTGATTCTACATATTGCATAATCAAAGTATTTCTTTTCGAATCAAACAAAGTAGCACTTGTAACAATTATTGAAGCAAGTATAGTTAAGCCTAAAAGACTTATTAGCAATCTTTTCTTATTTGCTTTCCACAGCGTAAAAGTCAGATTCGAAGAATTTTTAGTAAATAGCCACAAATTGATGAAGACCAGTTTCCATTTTTCCATATTCGGTACTATAGGTCTAGTTAAGAAAATGACCATTTTCCTAACTGAACGATTTATTCTCTTTCGAAAGATTGTATAGACTATTCCTAGAAAAGCTATTGGGACAATAATTGCTGACCAATATTTTACCCAGAAATAAGCGAAAGATGAGTATCCTTTTAATGCAAATAATAGAGGAATCTCAGGAACATAAACATCTAAATCTGTATAGACTTTCAGTGAATAAATATATTTATCGATGAATCTGTATTCCTCAATTTCCTTTGATTCTATTTTGGAAAAATAATGACCAGCATACGAACCATTAGCCATTATAAAACAACTAAAAGAAACATATGGATAATCTGTACTATATTCATCAATTACTATTTTGTCCTGTTGTAGCGTTTGGTTATCATCCATTATTACTGTAAAAGTTTTGACAGTGTTATCATAATTTCTGCGACTACTAGGATATTCAAGGTAGAAGAAGTCAGATTCTATATAGGCTATGTATGTGTAATTTTCATAGGAGAAGATTTCGAAGGTTCCCCAAAAATAATCATCAAGAGTAATATGCCTAAAAGAGTTATCATCAATTGTTTCATTGATACCAAATTTAGTTGCAGAAACAACATTTTCAGTCATCATAACTAAATAGAACTTCTTATCTGCACTTACTGTAATCTGGGTACTAAACCATCTATCTTCAAGTATGTAAACTGTAGAATTAAAATGACCAGAATCCGTTATTCCAACTAAATATAGAGTTATGGAATCATCTGTTATATTGTAAATATAACTCTGATAAAACGCAAATACTTGATTCTCAACTAATAGAAGTTCACGAAGTTCATATAGTGGATATGGAAGATTATGAATTTTGATTATTTCAGTTCCATTAAAGAAATGTCTTATGTGATTAATTCTTGTATCATCATAACTTATAGAGTTAGGAAGCAGAAGATGGTAACTGTCCTCTTCTTGAAAAACACCTATATTGTAATATTCATCATGAGATGTGTATAAGGTTGTTATTGATGAACTACCATTGTTCCAGTTATACACATTCACAACTGTTCCATAAATTTGACCTCTATAGGCATAGAATAACGAAACAGAACCATTGAGTTCTTTTACTTCAAAAAGATTAAAGGAATAATAATCTCTTTCTAGCTCATTAATTTTATTCTCAAAGACATGAAAAATTGCAAAGGTTCCATTATAGAAGTTCATTTGCATAAAGAAGTGAGATTGATTGAAACTATCAACAACTGTTTCAGTTTGAATATAGCTAACATCTTTAGTATTTTTAGTAAGCAAGATATTGTCGTTAATAGTTGGAGTTGCGAGAGCGTTAGAATGGTGTACAGTTACAGTAGAAAACACCATTATCAATATAATAGAAAATACAATTCCCTTTGAGAAACTTCTCTTCATAACCATCGTTCACCTTATTATAATATAAATTTAATCTACATTAAATATAGTCTTTAAAAAAACTGTTTGTGTATATTCGAACACATTTTGCTCATACTTTCTTTAGATGAGTTTCATCCGAACACATGATTTATCGAGAATTTATCAAAGAAGAATACTCCGTAATATGTAGCTAGAGCAAAGATAACCCCTAGAATTATAGCTACAGCATAAACTTTGTAATCATTAGTAGCGATTGGTTGTTTTAATCTTCTAATAGTAAAATAAGTTGTTGTTCCCAAAATACCAGCAACAATGAAGTAGACAATAGTTAGTGCCAGAAAAATTGAAGACCCATAAGCTCTTTCTTGTGATATATATGGAATGATTTTTACAGTATTAATTATGAGAGGAATAATTACTCCTAATTGAATAACTGTTAAAATAA
>JAUWJS010000015.1 GCA_030607575.1 Candidatus Heimdallarchaeota archaeon
TTATGATGTGGAGACAAAAGATTGGAAAGTAGAATCAGGTGATTTCATACTTCACATTGGAAACTCATCAGACTCAATACAACTTCAGAAAAAAATCACCTACAAATCCTGATAATTTCACGTTTAAAAAAGAGAGAATGGAGAATTTTGAAAATGGAAGAAAGGATAGTCTTTTTAAAAGTGTGAAGTTATTTCATCAACGATGAAACCATTTCAGGTTGTAGACACACTATTCTTTGATTTGGATGGTACTCTTACCGATCTAGGTAAAAGATGGTGGGAACCGTTCTTTAGAGCAATGGATAAACTAAAACCTGACCATGATAGAGAGAAAAGGCAGGAAGTTTTCGAAAAATTACTAGGGAGAGTTATGGATACAGAGATGGGTTGGTCTAAATTTCTTAAAATTAGCCTATTTTTTAGTGTAAAAAAAGATTCAGGCTTATCACTACGCGATGCATATAAGACTATGAAACTGGTTAGAGCTGATCCCTTAGCATTCAAAGAGCTTGTTCCTTTAGAGGGAGTTGAAGAAGTACTTACTACACTTAAATCTAGAGGGTATAAAATGGCTCTAGTAACAAATGCAGGAGACAAAACTGTAGCTCGAGCTAAGAAAAAGCTCTCCATTCTGAATTCGTTTGATGTACTAGTTACTAGAAATACTGTGAAGAGAATAAAACCCGATCCTGAACCTGTTCTTTATGCTTGCGAAGCATTGAACAAACACCCAGAAAAATGTGTTATGATAGGTGATTTTCCTCAAGACATTCAAGCAGGAAAAGCAGCCGGAACTAAAACTGTAGCCATTCTCGGAGTTAATGGTAAATATACTAAGGAGAGTATTAAAAAACTTGAACCAGATGTAACTCTTTACTCAATAGGAGAATTATTACCCCTCTTCTTAGGTCCTCCAGATTTCTAGAAGTATATTTTTCTAAATTCAAAGCTACTGAATTGAAGAGAACAAAAATTATAAAGATTCTAATTTTTATAAATAAGAACAATATATCCAAGTTAGAACAAATATCTGACCATGTTGTTGTTGACAAAGAAACGCAATATAAGAGCAGATCGTGTATCTCAGGAGGAATATATCTTAGTAAGTATTCTATTGCAATAGATAGCGGAGATTCATAATAATTTTTATTCTTTCTACATCTATGTCAACATCAGGAATGAGATAACCTTCTTTATTGATTTTTTCACAGGGAAAATCTTCACAAGCAATTTTATCTGAAATTAACATAGAAAGAATAACAGATTTCATTATTTAAAGAATTAGTACAAAATAAAAGATTGTATTTTGAAAAACTATCGTAACAGTTAATAAGAAAAAAAAAGACCCTAATTCCGTAGAAAATGATTAACATAAAAAAACAAAAAATGACATTAAAAATAGGCTTAGCATGTCTGCTTATTTTCGCACTTTTATTTCAATTTTCAAATAGTGGGATTATGGGAATGAACACAGACAAAGAGCAAAATTCAGAAATAAAACTGTATTCAACAGCTGGAATCGTAATTAATGATACAAACATAGTATCCTATAGCTCCTCAGGAACAGGTGTAGCTAATGACCCTTATATCATTGACAATCTAATGATCAATACAACGGATTCATTAGCAGTTGATTTTAAAGGTGTATCATCAACATCCTACTATGTTCTTCGTGACTCTCATCTGATAGGTTCAACTTATGGGGTTTACTTTCATGATTCTATGACAGGAAAAGCTTCTGTTATCAACTGTACAGTTGAGGGTGCATTGTCAATTGGAGGGCCCAACGCCTTATATTTAACTATTCACAACAATACGCTTAAAGCAAGACAAAGTTCTAATTTTAGAGAAGGTGTGAAATTTACAAACAACGTAGTTTATTTAACAAGTGATTACAGCAGCTCCATCTTCCTAGTACGAGATGAAAACAATATTGTAGAGGATAATATTTTTTATGGAAACGCTTCTTCAATAAGAATAAATCGCGTTACAAATACCACATTTAGAAACAACATCCTTTACAGTTCAGGGTTCTATTTCTCTGATGATGAAATTGAATATATTTTGAATAATACGTTTGAAAACAATATTATCAACGGCAAACCTTTTGGATTCTTATACAATCAAAATGATGAAACAATAACTGACGACCAATATGGACAAATATATCTAGTTAACTCAACTAACGTACTAATAGAAAACCATTCTTTTAGTGATGTTTATTCAGGGATTCAAATCTATAATTGTACTGATATTTCTGTAAGAAATGTGGAAGTGAAAGCTAACACAGGAATTTATGCAGAAAATGTTGAAGAAATATTGATAGAAGATTCCAGCTTTGAAGGGTACCGTGATGGAATGCAATTTGAAGGTGTAAATAACATTATTATTCAAAACAACTACATAACTGATTTTGAATATGGTTTAGAGTGTAATTATATGAATAATGTCCAGATAAATAATAATACAATAGTAAATATGAAAGAATATGGATTTTACATAGCAGATGTAAGTAACGTAGATATAAACTTCAATATCATAACTTGCCTAATGCTAGACGAAGGGAGTGAAGTACCAATACTAATCTGGTCATCAGAAAATATAACCGTATTTTATAATGTCTTTATTAGCACAGGAAATCAAACAGCCCATATGGCAGAAGAGTGGTCAACGACAAATATAATGTGGTATGATGCAACTTCAGAAATTGGAAACTTTTGGTCAAACTGGAATAAAACAGGAACTTATGCAATAGAGGGCGATGGGGGAAACGTAGACCTATATCCATTCTTAGACATAGACGGAGACAATCTTACTGAAATTGAGGAAGTATTAATCTACTTTACAGATCCTTTCACTGCTGACAGCGATGGAGACGGTTTCTCAGATTATGAGGAAATTCAAGCAGGTACTGACCCATTGGATAGTAAGGATTACCCTGGAAGAGGTAGAGTTTTAGGAATTGTCTTAGGTTTAGTATTTGGACTAGGTATAGCTGCAGGAGTAGCTGTCTTCTTCCTGTCAAAGAAAGGTATAATAAAACTACCCAACTTAAGAGGAAAATAGTTTTTTACCTCTCTCTTCTCTTTTTCATCTAGTTTTGAATAGAATGTCCATTCTAAAATTTTGTATTTTAAGCAACTTTTTAACATCAAGAGCAAAATTTCTTGTAGGAGATAAATATATGATTGAGAAATGGACGACCAAGAATGTACCTAATCTTTCTGAAAAAGTTTTCATTGTTACAGGTGCAAACAGTGGTATAGGTTTTGAAGCTGCTAAAGAATTTGCACGTAAGGGTGCGAAGACCATTCTAGCTAGTCGCAATTTAGAAAAGACAAAGAAAGCTTTATTAAAAATTAAAAAAGAAATCCCTGATGCTTCTGTTGAAATTATACAACTTGATTTAGCAAATTTGGAGTCTGTGAATAAATTTGCTTCTGAATTCAAGGTAAAATATGATCAATTAGATGTGCTTGTAAATAATGCTGGAATAATGATGGTACCTCATCAAAAAACAGTAGATGGATTCGAGAGTCAGATAGGTACAAACCATTTTGGACACTTTGCTTTAACTGGACTATTATCTGATTTACTTATGAAAACAGAAGGCTCACGCGTAGTGAATGTGAGTAGTAATGGACACAGATTTGGAGAGATGGATTTTAATAATTTTATGTTTGAGGATAGCAAAGAATATTCAAGAATGAAAGCCTATGGAAATTCGAAGCTAGCTAATCTTTTGTTTACTTACGAATTGGATAGGAGATTCAAAGAAGCTGATGTTAATGCAATCTCTGTCGCAGCACATCCTGGTATGTCAAATACAAATTTAGCTGACCACATGATGGGATGGTTAGCACCAATATTGAAGGGTTTATTCGGTTTCTTTATGCAAGGTGCAGCTAAAGGTGCGCTTCCTACTATTCGTGCATCTGTTGATCCTGACGTTAAAGGGAGTGAATACTATGGTCCAAGAGGACGTAATGAACATAGAGGATATCCTATTAAGGTAGAATCCAAAGAAGCCTCACATAATGAAGAAGATGCAAAGAAACTTTGGAAAGTATCAGAAAAACTCACAGGAGTTAAATTTGATATTTAATTAAATGGAGTAAATACAAAAATGTTAGAAAAAAGAACGCTTGGAAAAACAGACATCAAAGTATCACCTATTGGAATAGGTGTGATGATGTGGATGCAGGGTAAAGGCCTAATGGGGCGTATGGCATCAGATGTTTCAGATGAAATTAAAAACGATATAATCAAAGAATCCATCGATGGTGGAATCAATTTTTTTGATACTGCAGAAATGTATGGATTTGGTAGATCTGAAGCAAATTTAGCAAAAGCTTTGAAAGCTAATAATATTGACGATAAGGACGTTATCATTGAAACAAAATGGAATCCCCTGCTCAGAAGAGCAAAAAATATGCGAAGAACAATCAATAATCGTATTCAATATCTCGATGGTTATACGATTGATTTATACATGGTTCATCAACCAATCAGCTTCTCTTCAATCAAAACTGAAATGAAGGAACTAGCAAGACTTGTGGAAGAAAACAAGATAAGATCCGTAGGTATAAGCAACTACAATGCTGACAAAATGAGAAAGGCTCATTCAGAATTGGAAAAACTAGGAATTCCTTTGGCTGCTAATCAGGTAAATTACAGCCTTGTTAGAAGAGAAATTGAGTCTGATGGTATTCTAGATACTGCCAAAGAGCTTGGTATAACTATTACAGCTTATACTCCATTAGCCGGTGGTTTATTGACTGGCAAACTTCACAATAACCCAGAAGCTTTGAAGAATAAACGTACAATATATAAATGGGTTGCTAAGAGGAATTTGGAAGAGAGTATTCCTTTAGTTGAGACATTAACAGAGATTGGTAAAGCACATGAAGTTCTTCCAGGTCAAGTTGCTCTTAACTGGTTAGTTACCTATCATGGAGATACTGTAGTAACTATTCCTGGTGCAACAAAAGCTTATCAGGCTAAAGAGAGTGCAGGAACTATGTCATTTAACCTAAGTAAAACAGAATTAGAGGAAATTGCCGAAGTATCAGAAAGATTCTTGTAATTACTTCACTCTTATTCTTTCTTGTTTTTTGTTTAACAGTTCTAATGCAAATTAATATATATGCAAGTATCAAAGATGCACGAAAGTGAATCCATTTCTGAGCTGAACTAATAATGACTGAAGAGATTACTCTATCAAGTGATATGGTTTTATCAGATAATGACAAACCATCAGTTAAACAGGTGCTTACAAATGCAACTTTTATGGTTCTTTTTGCAGCTCAGTTTATAGAAAATATTGGCAGAGCAATATCTGGTCTAGCAATAGAACTTCTTATCTTCGATCTTACAGCTAGTCCTCTTTTGATGGGTATTCTTTCAATTATATGGTTATCACCTTTTGTAATAATTGCACCTTTAGCTGGAGCTTTAGCTGATCGTATTGATCAAAGGAAGTTAATGTTAATCTCGAACATTGTTAGTGCAATTGCTTCTGTAGGTTTTGTAGTTGTTTACATCTTCATAGACCAACTAACACTGATGCAACTTGCTCTTGGACAACCTGATGTAATTTCATCTCTTACTTTTCAACCAACTATGCCAAACTATCTTCATGTTCTCTGGCCACTTTTCATTCTATGTTTCATAAATTCTGCATCTGCAGCATTCTTCTTCCCCTCAAGAAACGCATATACTAGGTTAATCGTTAGGAAAAAGAATCTTCTGATAGCCAATTCAGTTGGATCCTCAGTTTTTCAAATAGCAACTATCTTTGGTTTTGTTCTAGCAGGTGTGCTAGCATCAAATAGCTACCTGTTAAGTTTCATATTTGATGCTGGAACTTTTGTTGTTTCGGGCATTCTAATTGGAGTTATTTTATTTATAGGTAAGAAACCTCCTGAAGTTATCAGAGAGAAAAGTCAAAATCTGCGGCAGGAGATGAGACGTTTTGGAGAGGATATTGCAACTGGGTATAAAACAATTAGAAAATATCCTAAAATAGTATATATGCTCATAATTTTCTCTTTCCTTACATTTTCATTTGGAGCAATCAGTGTTCTCTTTATTGTAATCCTTAGAGGTGAAATGGGTGTAGATCAAATGTGGTATGGAATTTTACAAGCGTTTATGGGCACCTCAGGAATTATTACGGCTTTAGTTTTAATGAAAATAGGTCGGATAAAGCGCAAAATATTGGTATTAAATGTAACATTTGTAGCTGTAACTGTGTCAATGTTTATCTTCGCAGTAGTAAGAAACCTCCCAGTTATGGCTATCATTATGTTTAGTTATGGAATAATGTCTGTTTGTATAAACGTTCCTTCATCAACGTTAATACAAGAATCCGTACCTTACGAATTACAAGGGAGAGTGTTCGGTACGCAACAATTACTACAAGGTTTTGCTCAATTAATAGGTATGGGAATAGTTGCACTTATTGCGGAATATGTTCTACCTATGTATGTCTTATTAGCAAGTTCAGTGATACTCACAATAGCTATAACTTTAGGATTCTGGTATTCTGGAAGGAGGGGATTGATGGGATCAGATTATCCAGAAGAAATCTTAACAGGATGAACTGAAACAGCTGTTGCTAGTGGAAGTGCTCCAAGTTTATCAGTAGATGACTAAAAGTAGAGTTTTAATTACACAAGTAATATAAGTTCATTAACCAAGTGTTGATGACTTGAATGTTCAAACTTGAGAAATTAACTGAGCATACTGCAGTTGATGTAACAACACAAATGAAAACCAGATCAAGTGTTCTAGGAGCTATTTCATTGGGCAAGTATTCTATTGCTGTAGATGCTGGAAATCCTTTAGAAATTGGGGAAGGATTCAAAAGACATCTTGAAACCTATTTCAATCTTCCAATTAAATATCTATTCTTAACTCATGCCCATAGTGATCATAGAGGTGGAATAGCGACGATGATGGCTATACAGATGGTGAAGAGATAGAAGCAGGGACAGATCCTAATGATAATACCGATTATCCATCCAATCCATACATCTGGTTAATTGTTGGACTAGCTGGAGGTTTTGGAGCAGCTGTAGCAATAGCTTCGTTTGTAGTAATTAGAAAAAGAAGAACTAAAACATCTTAAAAAGAAAGACAAAAACTAATTGTTCTTTTTCTTTTTATTCTCTCAAATATTTTTCAAAAAAGGTTTTTGGACCTTCAATAATAGTCATGTTTAGTTCTTCCCTTCCAAGTTTCCTATCTATTTCTTCTGCCATATGAGATCCAGTAACATACCATAAACGCTTATTATTTCCAGACATTTTTTCAAGTGTTTCAAAATCACTTTCTTCTATAATAAGATCTTTAGAGTACTTGTATTTATCATATAATTCGAAATATTCCCTTACTAATTCAGCACGCTTCTCTTCATCTTTTAAAACTTCATAATCAAAAAATGATAATTGATAATCTCTTTCTCTTATTTCTTTAACTGAGTAAGTTGCAGTACCTTCAAGATGTGTAAGTTTTTCGATTATTTTCACAAATTCATCTCTTGTTTGAACCTCGGAGAAGTTGAGTTCTAGTTTATTATAATGAGTATACCCAACATGATGCAGTTCATGCATAGCAAAATAGATTAATTCTTTTTTGTTTTTATGGAAGATTTCATGACCAACATTTAGTAAAGCATCACCATCTGCAACTATTCCTATATCATATCCTACTTCTAGATAAAGAGTACAATCAAATACAAAATCATCAGGTAGATAAGCATGCAATTCTTTCACATAATTCAATAAAGTTTTAGTGTTATCCCTGATGTAAGCAATACAAGAGTTAATTTTGTAGAGGTGCTCTTCTCCTTTTTTTCTTTCTTGAACCAAAATATTCTTCCAAAATTCTTTGATATCGTCAAGTTCTGGACTAGAGATTTGTGCATTAGATAGTACTTTCTTAGCTACTGTATGATTGCAAATTTGGTTTAACAATCCTTCAGAAGGATTAGAAAAATACTGAAGAACAAGATCTGTAAAGCTGAAATCAATTTTAACTCCACTTGATGAGCTCATTGAACTAATTAAGTAATTACATTTTTTAGTATTGTGTAGCTAACTATGTCTAATCCATATAAAATTAATTTACGTAGCTTTTTATACATAAATAGACACAATTTATCTGGAATGACAAACAAAAACAGACGTAAGAATTCTGGAGGGAGGGATGGGTTTAGTCACCATTCTCTGGGTAACTTTTCTTATCTTAAAACTAACACATGTCATCGATTGGGCATGGGTTTGGGTATTTTCTCCACTTTGGATTGCGGCTAGCTTAGGAGCTTTATTCTTAATTATTGTAGGAACTATTCTACTACTAGCAGTAGCTGGTATAACAAGTAAAGGCTCTCGAGTGAATACTGAAATCAAAAGTTGGTTTAAAGGGAAGGAGAAAGAAGAAGAATAAAATCAAATTATAGAATTTACTTTGACTCTTTAACCTCTTTTTTTGTTTTTATTAGTCTAACTAGATAAGGTATAGATAAGAACGATATGCCAAATATACCCATTTCAAAAACTATATCGTAGGCTAAGATACCAAATTCTGCTATACCACTTGGTTTGACATAAGTCATACCTGAAGCAACTTCTATCCAACGCTGACCAGCAAGCCATTCCCCTACAGTCCAGAGAATCATAAACACAACAATCATTGCAAATAAGTAAAGTGTTCTTTTTCTCGCTTCCTTATTTGTCAAAATAAACCAGACAAGTGTTATAACAAACAACCCAGTTATAGAGAATATTGTTACTAAATCAAAAATATCTCTTCTAGAATATATAGTGGGATCACCTACCGAGATATTGTTGTAATTATATCCTAAAGATACTAAAACTACAGTAATTACAACATTTTTCAATCCAACATACAAAGCAGCTAAAATCAAACCATTCTTTCTTGTATCTTTGTTGAGTAATCTATCCCCTATGAACAAACATATCACAACTAATGCAGGTACATCAGCGATAGCTTGAATTGGGATAGTTAACCAGACTAAAGAAGTTACATCTAAACCAAAAATAAATCGGTCTGTAAAAACTCTTGCACCAGAAAGATACATACCAACTTCAGCACCAATGTAGAATAAGCTTCCAACAAGAAAGACCCAGAAATAATCTTTGCGTTTGTTTTTCTTCCAATCATATATACATGCAGTTAATGCTAATAATATCCAGAAGATTTTTATTGTGAATTCAAAACCGAAATAGCCTCCTCTTATAATGAAAAATGACATAATTT
Source organism: Candidatus Heimdallarchaeota archaeon (assembly GCA_030607575.1). Lineage (GTDB taxonomy): Archaea > Asgardarchaeota > Heimdallarchaeia > Heimdallarchaeales > Heimdallarchaeaceae > UBA460. The sequence continues at coordinate 9,286 of JAUWJS010000015.1, forward strand.
CACCTTACATTAAGTAAAAGAAGTGAAATATAAGGTTAACCCCTTATATTCGTCATTTTTTTTCCGATATATGTTTTGCTGCAACATACCCAAAGGTCATTGTTGGCCCAACAGTTGCACCAGGACCAGGATAACTGTTTCCCATAACAGAGGAAGAACTGTTGCCAACTGCATATAATCCCTCAATTATTGACCTATCTTTTCGTAAAACCTGAGCATGTTCGTTAGTAACAAGACCTCCTTTAGTCCCTAAATCTCCAGGGACAAATTCTACTGCATAGAATGGTGGTTTCTCTAAAGGAAACAGATTTGGATTTGGTTTGACTTTTGGATCTCCATAATAATGATCATATGCACTGTCCCCTCGACCAAAGTCTTTATCCTTTCCATTAGCAGCAAACTCGTTAAATTGTTTGACTGTACTTGCAAGATTTTTTGCATTAACATTGATCTTCTTAGCTAATTCTTCCAATGTTTCTGCTGTTTTGACATACCCACTTTCATAGTATTTCTCTGGAAACTTCATTCCCGGAAAAATCATTCCAAACATGTATTTCGATTTGAATCGATGATCAAATATGAAGTGACATGGGACATGAGGTATTTCTTCTGTATGTTTTTCATACATATCATGTACAACTACCACATAACTTGCAGATTCATTAGTAAAACGTTTACCTGCTTTATTAATCATTATTCCTCCAGGATAACCTCTTTCTCCAACATGGAAGAAAGGTAGTTCGTCTTGTGGAGCAGATGAAGGCCCCCACCATGCATCATCCATAAGATCAACAGCAGCACCATGTTTTATACCTGATAAAATTGCGTCTCCAGTATTTCCAGAATGTGCTGATGTCCATTCAGTAGTTATTGGCTTTGGATGATATTTTTCTCTCATTTCTAGATTATGTGGAAATCCTCCAGCTGCAAGAATTACTCCTTTTTCAGCTTTGATTCTTATTTCAGAACCTTCTTTCTTAGCTATAACACCTACTACTGCCTTATCTTCTATAATTAAGTCTTCAAATGGAGTATTCAACCAAAGAGGAATTTCCTCATCTTGCATAGATTTTCTTAAACGACCGATAAGTGCATTTCCTAAAGTAAGAAGCTTATAACGAATTAATAATCCAAAGATTGCACGCATTCCTGCTTTAAGTGCTGTCCATTTCCCAGCCCAAGTTGACATTAACATCCCCAAATTATGATATTCAGAGATAGTAAAAGCAATTCCAAGAGGAACATCATATGGTAACGCATTAATATTTTTCAATTCCTGCTTTAGTTTTCTACCATTGAACGGTTTACCTTCCAGAGCTCGACCTTGAGGAATTCCACCAGGTCTTTCTGGATGATAATCTGAATAATTTGGAACAAAAAGAAATTTGACCTTAGTATTTTCTCTCAACCAATTAATCATTTTAGGAGCATTAACTAAATAAGCTTCTTTGAATTCCGAAGGAACACGATCTCCAACAGTATTATCCATATAAGTTCTAGCTTTTTCCATTGAATCAATAATTCCATTCTTTTCTAGAAGATAGTTATTTGGTACCCAAACACCTCCTCCAGAGAGAGCAGTAGAACCACCATATAATTGTGATTTTTCTATAACTATAACATCTAAACCAGCTTTCTTTGCCACAAGAGCTGCAGTCATTCCCCCTCCACCTGAACCAACTATCAGTACATCTGTTGTATAATCCCAATTAACCATGATTTAACTTTTCATTATTACGTTATAACCTTTTTCTAAAATTGTGGAAACTGTCTAAGTTGATTTAATTCCCACATTATCAACATAAAAAGTACTTCAATTTATTACAATATGTGAGATATATATTTATAATTACAGTTATTGTCTTCAACTGAAATTTATGCAAAAAGAAAATCTTTCTACTCTCATTAATGAAATTAAAGATGACATTGTTGCTGGTATGAAGAAATACAATATACCAGGAATGTCTGTTGCTCTAGTTTCAAAGGACGGAATTATTTGGGGTGAAGGTTTTGGTTTCGTTGACAGAAACAAAACTAGAGAAGTAGATTCTGACACTTTATTTTGGATTGGTTCTTTAGCAAAAGCTTATACTGCTACTGCTTTCCTTCTAGCAGTTCAAGATGGTTTAGCCAATCTAGATGACCCTCTCGTAAAGCATTATCCTGAATTTAACTGGAATACTCGATTTGGAGATAAGGAAAGGGAGAAAATTACTCTTCGACATTTATTAACTCACAGATCAGGATTACAGCATTTTACACAAATCAAGGAACCAGGAGAAGAAGGACTTTTTTCCTTTGAAAAATATATCAACAAAATAAATAATAGCTGGCAGAAATTTCCAGTAGGAGAGAGACATTCTTATTCTTATTCTAATGCCGGATATGACCTTGTTCCTTTTGTTTTACAAAGAATCACAGGTATGAAATTTAGTGATTATGTTAAGAAGAAAATTTACGAGCCGTTGGGGATGTCTAGAAGTATAATTGGAACAGCTAAAGTACTAGGTAATGAAAATTGGGCAAAAGGGCATGAAAATGATAGTGAATTTGATTCTGCAAAATTTATCAGTCCCTTTATCGGTGCAGCAGGTCATTATTCGTCTGTGAATGATATGTACAAATTTGTTGAGATGCATCTTAACAATGGAATTGTAGATGGAAAAGTATTTCTGAAACAAGAATTACTTGAAGAAGTATATACTATCCCCTTTGCAGAAGAATATGAACTCTCTACAATAGGTATGGGACTTGGAGTTGTAAAAAACAAATATGGTGGAAGACTAATGTTATCATTTTTTGGGGATGGAGATGGTTGTTTCTGTGGGCATCGTTTTATTCCAGAGTTAGAAATCGGTCTTTTATTAGAATGTAATCAGATTGTAGATACTATGCCTTTCATTGCAGAAATGGCAGAAAAAATCATGTCAGGACTAGTGAAAGAAAAACTAGGAGAAGTACCTGAAGATGTAACAATCAATGATAAAGTTCAATTACCACCTACAATAGAATTGGATATTGAAAAGCTAGAACGATTACAGGGAAAATACATATCTAGAATGATGATGGACATTAATATTGAATTAAAAGATCAAAACCTTATATTCAACTATAAAGGAGAAGAAATCAATCTAGAATCTCACTCAGAAAGCATTTTCTCCACTAAAGTTTTTCCAATCATCGAATTTTTCAAAGATGAAGATGGAAGACCAATAAAGCTAAAGGCAATTGATTCAACTGGAAGGATTGTAATATTAGATTATGATAGTGGTCCCTTGGATGAAAAAGGACCTAATAAGGAAGAATGGAAGAAGTTTTCTAACCTTTATAGATTCGATTTTAGTTCTTTCTGTTTCTATTCATATGCAATAATCAAGAATGGATATTTACATCTATTAACCTCAATGGGATCTAAAGATTTCAGATTAAATGAATTTCGAGATAATATTTTCTTTACAGCTGATGGGCAAGACGTTGTCTTTGAAAAAGATAGAATGTTAATGTCCAGCTCAATTTGGGTAAAAGAGGATCTTGATGTTGAGAAGATTATAAGATTGACTAAAGAATCACCAAGTGATGTTCGAACAAATACACTAAGCTTGAGAGGATTAGAAGAGATTCTAAGATGGATAGGAAAAGAATCAGAAGCTGATAAAATCTGCAATCTAATAGTGGATTAAATACAATTTTCATTTTACTGCAAAGACACTCATCTTCCAAGAAAGACGTTCATACAAGAAGATACCTTATTAGATACTACTTCATTTTCTGCAGACAAGATTTATTAGACGAGAAACGTTTCACATATAATACAGACACATTAAGTGGTTAAAATGGTTGAATTGGTAAGCGATTCCCTTTTTAGATTTTTAGCGTTTATGATAAAAACTAGAGATATTTTAGTTAACCTAGGTAAAGTTGTAGATGAAATAGGTATTAAGCAAGGAACTACTGTTCTGGATTATGGTTGTGGTCTTGGTAGTTTCACAATCCCAGCAGCAAAAATAGTGGGTGAAAAAGGAAAAGTATATGCTTTGGATATTCATCCTCTTGCACTAAAACGCACAAAGAAAAAAGCTCAAAAAAATAAGCTAACTAATATAGAATTCATCCACTCAGATTGTGACACAGGTTTGAAAGATGAAAGTGTGGATGTTGTTCTCTTCTATGATATGCTAGCAAGTTTACTTACACCCCAAAAGCAACTAGCAGAAGTATACAGAATATTGAAACCGGAAGGGATTCTATGTGTAAAGGATGTTCATTCTAATGATAAAATACTCTCTACAATAACAGAAAAAGACTTCTTTCAATTAAAAAACAAAGGTAGGAAACAATTCATTTTCAGTAAAACTTAGATTCTTAAAAGAAGATACCTTATTAGAAGGAAGATAATAGATTTATAAATTGGACAACCTAAGATTAATAGGATATCATGAGTTCAAAATTCAGGTGGATAATTAGTAGTTCAATTACTATAGATGCTACAGTTGCTAAGGTTTGGGAAATCATATCACAACCAGGGAATTTGAACTACTGTCACCCATTCTGTAAAGAAAATATAGTTAAGAAATGGCCTGGTAAAGATTCAGTTGATACTATTATCTACTTTAGTGGTTGGGAAGTAGAAAGAAATTTCTTTGAATGGGAAATAGAGAAAGGATATAAGTTGATGATTGGCAGAAAAGGAGGAAGGAAAACAGAAGTTCAATGGCAAATTGAGAAATCTAAAGAAGTTGGAAATCGAGCTCAAACCTTACTATCAATTTCACTAAAAATTCCGTATCTCCAAGAAATACCAGTAATCTTCAGGTGGATACCCCATTTTCTTTACTTAAAACCAAAAATGAAGAAATACTTGAATTCTGTTGTAAAGGGATTTAAACTTTATATTACCACGGGAGAGCCTGTTAAAAGAAACCAGTTTGGATCACACCCATGGTTTTCACCAAAAGAGAGTTAATAAATTACTGGAACTTAATTCTTCTAACAATCGAAATTATTAATTAATTCAGTCGATATTAGCAAATATTCAATTGATATGCTGACCAAATTTGTGTGCTTGCCTAAGTTTGGGTCTAAAAAGTCCCTTAAACCTAGCTTGACTTACAATAATAGCTCCTGCATCCTTTACTGTTTTTTCCATCAGTTCAAGTGTTTTTTTTCCAGTGATACTACAAGTAGTAAATATAGCAACCTTTTGTTCTTTGATATCAACTCGCTTTAGAATTTCATAAAACGCATTTGGAGGATTGTCACCATAGGTAGGCATACCAAATATAATCAAATCATAATTCTGTTCTATCTTTTCTAATTTGCTTAATTCTTGTTCTATTGAAGAGAAATCACCTTTAGTATGTTGAGTTTGAATACTTACCTTCATTCCAAATGTACCTTTCAAAATAAATGGATAATAGTCCACTTCATAATTAGTCATAGCAGTGCCAATAGCTTGAGCTGTTTTCTTTGTTCTACCAAGTGATGTAAAATAAATGATTAGAGCTTTCATTGCTCTAAAATGTAAGAAAAAGAATAAAAATCTATGCTAATCTAAATTCTATAACTTGAATTTAATCGCTTGTAGGCATAGTTATTGGAATCTTCTTTTTATTTTGGTTAAAACTTGTAGCTTTATTTGATTTGGACTGTTTGCTTCTGTCAGATCTTCCTTTATCGAAACTTAGTTGTTGAATTCGTTTTTGCATAAAAAATTCTATATCATGAAGTAATTCCATTTGTTCATTTGTAACAAGTGAAATTGCCTTTCCCTCATTATTCATACGAGATGTTCTTCCTATTCGATGGACATATATTTCTGGTCCTTCTCTTGGTAAGTCAAAATTGAAAATATGTGTAACCTGTGGAATGTCTAATCCTCTTGCTGCTACATTAGTAGCTATTAAACAATCAATCTTTTTTTCTCTGAAACTTCTCAAAACATACTCTCTTTGACCTTGTGTTTTATCACCATGCAAAGTATTGAATCTCAATCTTAAACCTCTTTCCTGAGCTAAACGTTTCTTCAGTTTATCAGCCCATCTCCTTGTATTAACAAAAATAATAGCGGATTTAGGACGTTCCTGTCTAAGTATTGAAACAAAAGTAGAATATTTCTTGTCCTGCTTAACTCTGTAATAATACTGCTGACAGTTTTCAACAGTTAGATCGTCTTTGCTAACATTTATCTCAACTAAACTTTCACCATTACTAAACTGATGAGCAATTCTTCTAATCTGTTTAAGCATTGTAGCTGAAAAAAGTAATAAGCGAGGATAGACACCTCTCATTGCATCAAAAAGAATGTATTGAATATCAGGAAGGAATCCCATATCAAGCATTCTATCAGCTTCATCTAAAACTACAAACTTTACATCTCTAAAGGAAATAGCTTTTCTTCTGTATAGATCCATAAGTCTTCCTGGAGTAGCTATAATGATCTGTGCTCCAGCCTTAATCTCTTTTCTTTGTTTCTCGAGAGAGACTCCACCATATACTTCAACAGCTTTCAATTTTCTATATTTATTCAATTTAGTAAATACACTGTACACTTGTTTGCAAAGTTCTCTAGTAGGTACTAATACAACAGCTTGAACATATCTATGTTTAGGATTAATATGGTTAGTAATTGGAATAGCAAAAGCTAGTGTTTTTCCTGTTCCAGTCTTAGCTTGACCAAGAATATGTGTTTTTCCTCTATCAAGGAGCCTAGGAATCGCTTTACTCTGAATTTTGGTTGGGTCATAAATCCCCATATCGTTTAAAGCGAGTTTTATATTATAGTTTAAATCGTAATCTTGAAATTTCATTGATACCACTTTTTATGGTTTAACCTAAAATCAAGTATCAATTACTTGAGGTATGATTCTAAGCAATTATTTGGGCGTTGAAAAAAACTTAAGCAAATAATCACTTATTTCTAATCTTCCTCAACTACAAGAGTTTTTATCGACAGTGCTTTAAAAGACTTCGATTGAACAGATTTTTCTTCTTACTACATAAAAACATATTCTGAATCCGTTAAGAGAAATTTTGGTATAAACCCATCTTTAAGAAGCTTCTCAACGAATTGTTTGCCATGTTATACAAATTATATAAAGCAAGAAATAAAACTGCAGATTCAGATTTTGATGAAAGTTATAAAGAGTTCATTGATAGTTACAAGAAGTATGATGTTCAAGTTGTAGGTGGTGGGTCAAATATTGATGATCCTCATGAAATGTATATCATGATTGCCTATAAAGATAAGAATCACTATGAAGAAACTGTCAAGAAGTTACAAAAAGATTCGAACTACATTGAACAATCGAAGAAACTTCATGAGCTTAGAGAAAGTATAGACGTCGTCACACTAGAAAGCTCTTACTAATTATAACACTGTTATTACTATAATCTGCTAAAAAAATATCTTATAAAAGAGAACTTTTTTCTCTTCTTTTTTGTTTTCAATTTTAAGAAATTAACTTGGAACAAGGATTTAGATAAAGTTGATAAAGAAAGCTATACAATATACTGTCTAATAAGTGATGACAGTTTAACTCTAATTTCCAAATTGAAGTCTTTCTCACATAGCACGGAATCATTTAGATTGTTTGCAATGTCAGAATCTGAGAAAAAGTCTATAAATTGCTTGAATTTCTGTTTGCTGAAAAGGATTTACCAATAAAAACATAACAGAAGAATAATCCTTGAAATCTCGACAAAATGCACATAAGTTCATGATGTTTAATTCGAATTACAGCTACATCTTTTTCTAAACATGCACTTCTATCTAGAATCTTGGGATATAAATCTGGAAATTTTGTTTCTTCAAAAGATCTAGAAGAAAAGGTATCTGAAAAAACCTTTTTTTATTAATCAATAAAAGGATTAAAACTGTTATAAGAAGAAAAAAAAGTAGAAAAAAAACATAACTTTATGTTATGCTCATATCTAAAGCTAGAAATGCATGAGAATCAGAGATAGACCAGTAAACAGGAGGAAGCGGATAGCCATATAGGGGATACATCCAATAATTTGTCCCTACTATAAACATAGTTCCATAACCAGCTATATTTAGATATAGAAACTCATCATCTAGTGGTGGGAATTCAGCTTTTGCAATTTTGAACTCAAACATCCTATGATCTTCTGCACAATTTGCACTAGAACCATAAGAAAAACCAATATCATAGTTTCCAGAAGCGATGGTATTACCAACTATTGATGCTATGTCACCCCCTGTGATTCTGATTGAAAGTTTATCGATTTGGAGGTCATAGGCAGTTGGAACTACATCGTGATCATTCCAGCAGTGAATTGTGAAATAAAACATTCCATTTGAAGCATTGATATTATTATGATTGAGGTCTACTGAGCTACTTGCTATTGTATCTGCAGCGAAATATATCTCATTAACGTCATTTAGAAATGTACCATCACTCATGTTTCCTGGTATTCCACCGTGTTCTGCTACAGAGCAATAAAACTCATTAGGTACTCCATAGTGTCCTGCAGGATTTGAGGTTAAATTGGCTTTTAATCTATATTCTAAATCCATGTCAGTTATACTTGCCATGAATAATCCAATTATTTCATCAGGGATCTTTTCAGTAATATTGACACCAAATTGGATATCTAAGAAGTCTCCTGCTAACCAAACACCATCACTCTCATAATGATACGAAGATCCAGTATAGTTCAGGTTATCATATTCTGTCCAGAAGTCATAGAAATCTCCAGTTGTATTTCCTCTAAGTACTTCTAATGTGTCGGTTTCTGGTACGATTGGAATATCAGGATAAGCACGTGTGCTAGGAATTGGATTTAATTGAAAATCGAACACGTTATCACCACTTACATTATAGAATAAATATTCATATCCATAATCTTCTAGTGCAAATAAAGCGAGTTTTGAATCCCAAGTATCAGGTAAACGATTTGCTAAGTGAAAAGCAAGCCATTCACCGTCTTCATTATTTGTACGATCAGAACATAAGTCTAATGCGATATAATAGAATTCATCATCTTCCGCAACAGACAGATAATTCCAACCATCCACATTGGCTAAGTCTACGACTGGATCAATTTCATTATCTACATCTAAGTAAAATGGTATATTGTAGTATGAACTACGTAACCATTCACGTTTCTCAATTATTCCATCAATTGTTGGAGTTATTTGAGTTGGGTCACTATTTACCTGCCAGTTATTCCCCATTAGCCATCCTACAAAGAAAGCACCCCCACCAATAGCTAAAGTAAGAACAATTGCAGTTATTTTAATACTTGAACTTTTTGACATATTTTTCGACCTTTTTTTTATTTTTAACCTTTTTAAAATAGTAAAAAGATGAGTATAATTATAGTGAGATAAGATATATACTTTTCGCAGATAGCCGTTAAATACAATACAAAAACTATAAAAAAATAATAAATAAGTATCATTAGATGAAGAAAATAGGTATTATAGGCGGATTGAGTGCTGAATCTACCATTGAGTATTATAAGATATTAATTAAAGAATATAACAAAAGACAAGGGGAAAAATCTTCACCTCTACTCATAATCGATAGTCTAGATTTAGAAGAAATCGTAAATTTAATGAGCAATGATGATTGGGATGGAGTTTTTAATATCATTTTCCAATCTGCGAAAAATCTTGAACTTGCTGGTGCAGAAGTTATTATCATTGCGACTAATTCCATTCACAAAGTCTTTGATAGATTACAAAAGGAAATCAAAATCCCGATGATCAGTATATTGGATGTAACTGCAGAAGCTGCGAAATCTAAGAAGTTGAAGAAAATAGGTTTATTGGGGACAATTTTCACAATGCAATCTGATTTCTATCAAAAAGCATTTCAAAAATATGATATAGAAATCATTGTACCTAATCAAGAAGATCAAGAATTCGTTAATGAAGTTATATTCAAAGAATTGACGTTTCACATTATAAAGCCTGAATCTAAAAGAGGGTATCTAGAGGTTATTGGTAGATTACATCAAGAGGGAGCTGAAGGAGTTATCCTAGGATGTACTGAAGTCCCCTTATTAATTAAGCAAGAAGACAGTCCTATACCTGTTTTTGACACAACTAACATTCATGCAATGGCTGCCCTTGAATACGCAATGAAGTAAGATTTTCTTTCAAGAACATTATTCGACATAAGTCTTATTTTACTACTAAAACAAGATATAAATACATTTCAACTCTTCTGTAGCTTACTTCTAGTGAAATCTCTACATAGAGATAACTCAAAGTGACATGGTGAACATAATGACTGCTGAAACTGTGGAGTTAAAATTTGACCAAGATGAGATAGATAAAGCTGAGGAAGAATACAAGAAGCTTCATCTGGATCCTGCTCAACAAGACATGGTTGACTCTATAACAAAAATCATGAATGAGCTTTTACCAATACCTGAAGCAGCTGTTAAGGGATTCACATGGAAAGTCATGAGTAATTGGCAGAGGATGAGGAGAATTACAATAGCCGAGTTAAATAATAGACCTTTAAGAGATAGAATAGAGGTAACTAAAGAGATGATAAAACAAGCAAAAATTTTTTTTGTTAGTCTTCTTTCAGAATCTACACCAGAGCAGAGAAAAATACTGGAAAGAAAGTTTGATACTGTTTTAAAACAAAGCTCAGAGTTCTTGAAAAATTAGACAAAGATTGATTCTAAATAGTCAGATAATTTTGTTCTGTCTGACAAACTCAGTTCTTGACTGGAGTTTATTTTTGTGTTTAAATTTTCCCAGATTTCTGAAAATGCGCTAAAATCTGTAATAAGCTTCTTCATTTTCTGTATTGCTGAATAAGATTTATTCAGGAGATTATCCAATCGTTTTAAAGATTCTTGATACTTACTTTGTATAATCATTTGTTCTATTTCTTCTAATTCAGCTGAAAATACACCTTTCATATACTCACCTTAGCATCTCAAATTGCTAATAATAGAAGTTTATATCTTATTAGTTTTTTGTAGAAGTTCAGAATTTTAGTGAATGTGTTCATGAAAAAGATTAAAACTAAGCAAACAGATTTCTCTTCATAAGGTATTTACAATGACAAATTTCACCGACATAATTCACTGGATTGATGCTAATTAGCAAAGATTCATAGATATTTCTGATAAAATCTGGGAATATGCAGAAATTCGCTTTGAAGAAGTCAAATCTGCTAAGCTGCAAATTGAGGTTTTGGAAGAAGAGGGTTTTGAAGTTACTAAGGGTGTAGCGGATATGCCTACAGCTTTTGTTGCTTCCTATGGAGAAGAAGGACCTATTATAGCTGTTTTAGGTGAATATGATGCATTATCAGGTTTAAGTCAAAAAGCAGGAGTATTTGAAAAAACTCCTGTGGAAGAAGGAGCTAGTGGTCATGGATGTGGTCATAACCTACTAGGTGCTGGCAGTTTAGCAGCTGCAGTTGCTGTAAAGAACTATCTTGAATCTCATAAAATTCCAGGAATTATTCAATATTATGGATGTCCTGGAGAGGAAGGTGGCTCTGGCAAAACTTACATGGTTAGAGAAGGATTATTTGATGATGTTGATATTGCTTTGTGTTGGCATCCCTTTAGTACAAACTTCATATTCAATTTATCTAGTTTAGCCAATATTCAAGTATATTTTCGTTTCAAGGGGATAAGTGCTCATGCAGCAGCAGCACCTCATATGGGTCGATCAGCCCTGGATGCTGTTGAACTCATGAATATAGGTGCAAACTACCTACGAGAGCATATTATAACTCAAGCTAGATTACATTACGCTGTCACAAATACAGGAGGAAATGCGCCTAATGTAGTCCAGGCAGATGCTGAAGTATTGTATTTAATTCGTGCTCCAACCATTCTACAAACAAAAGAAATTTACGAAAGGGTGAAGAAAATAGCTAAAGGAGCAGCATTAATGACAGAAACTGAGGTTGAGATCATCTTTGATAAAGCTGCACCTAATCTTATACCAAATGATGTTGTAGGGGGTGTACTATTTGAGAAATTCAAAGAAGTGGGAGCCCCCCAATATACAGAAGAAGAAATAGAATTCGGCAAGAAACTTCGTCAAACCTTCAATGAAGGAGAACTGCCTGAACTAAACACATTTGGAGAATTTAAAGAAGAACTGGGAGAAGAGATGATTGAAGAAATCAAAACTAAGATTATCTTTGATGATATCCTCCCAAATACTTTACCAGAGTTTACTCTCCCTGGTTCAACTGATGTAGGGGATGTAAGCTGGGTAGTACCGACTTCACAAATAGGGACATCATGTGTGATTTTAGGCACCCCTGGTCATTCTTGGCAAGAAGTAACTCAATGCACAACTAGTATAAGCCACAAAGGAATGATAGCAGCAGCAAAAGTGATGACTTTAACAGTATTGGAGTTTATAGAAAATACTGAACTTATTGATAAGGCTAAAGCTGAATTGAAAGAAAGACTAGGTTCAACTAAATATGAGTCTCCAATTGCAGCTGAAGTAAATCCAAATGTTCCTGAATGGGTTTTCGAAGCAATGAAATAATACAATGAATTCAATAGGCAATAGAAAACGAAATCTACATCTTGGTGCTTGAATCTTAGGTGGAAAGTTGTTTAATTACATCAAAAATCCTAATTTCTGGCAATCCTACTAAATCATAAACTTCCTTTATGCTTTTTACTAATTCGGAAGTTCGAAAATTATTCAGATTGTTCTCATTATCAAAGAACATAATACTTCCATATTGATTTATTCGTTCATCTTTCATATAGACAACCTGTGTTAATCCTGGTACATCCTTGTATTGACTTTCCCTAGACTCTGCTAATTTCATTATCTCATCAAATGACATATTACTTCTAAAGTGATAAGTAAGCACTTTCATAAAGAGACTTAGTTCGTTTTTTCTTTTTAATGTAGTTATTGACCAAAAAAAATAATTTTGTTAATCCACAACACTCAAAACTTGCGACTGGGAGAATTATCAAGATGAGTGAACAGACTAAATTACTAAAGACATGTTGTGGAGGAGATCTACCAACAAAAGAGGTTTCAACGATCCATAATGGTAAGAAATTGTATTTTTGCGATACACCTTGCTTAAATCTTTTCATAAAGAATCCTGAAAGGTTTTTGGCTTCGACTCATTTTCGTCTTAATTTTGAAGAACTAGAAGATGAGTAAACAAGTTTACTAACTGAAGAAATTTCATCAATATAAAAAGAAAAAAAGATCATCCATAAATTGATGTATCTGCGAATGTTTCAGGATGGTCTTCGTCTTCGAAATCTTCTGGTTTCTGACTTGGTGAAGGTTTCTGATCTGGTAAAGGTTTGGTCTTAGGATATCGACCATATCTTTCACGATCTTGCTCTCTTTCTTGTTTGTATAAGTAATATCTTCTGATATCTTTCTTCATGAACATCTCAATACGTCTAATCATATTCCTTTCTTCGCCATCTATTAGAGAGATTGCGACACCTGCTCTTTCCATTCTAGACGTTCTGCCTATTCTATGAATATAATTTTCAGGATTTCCAATGGGTAGATCATAATTGAAGATATGAGAAACGTGCACGATATCTAATCCTCTTGCTGCGACATCTGTAGCAATAAGACAGCTGATTTTACCTTTTCTAAACTCTCGCATAGAAATTTCTCTTTGTCTTTGTGACATATCTCCCTGAAGCGAACCTATTCTCATATGGATTCTTTTATCATTACGCAGTCTCTGCTCCAAGTTTGTACCCCATCTTTTTGTATTTACAAAAACAATACATGATTTTGGTTTTTCTCTTAATAGAATATTAACAAAGGAGTTGTATTTTTTCTTAGGATCCGGTACTTCATAGTAATATTGTTTGCAAGAGCCTACAGTCAAATCATCTCTACTAACATCTATCTCAATGATGTTCTCTTCTAAACTATAATCAAGCATTATGTCTTTTACTTCTGGTAACATAGTAGCTGAAAACAGAAGAAATCTAGGGTAGATATCTTTCATAGCTTCAAAAAGAATGTAATTGACATCAGGGAGGAACCCCATATCTAGCATGCGATCCGCCTCGTCAAGTACCACATATCTTACTTCTCTGAACGAAATTGCTTTTCTGTTGAATAAATCTATTAATCTTCCAGGTGTAGCTACAACAATCTGAGCTCCTGAGCGTATATTTTCTATTTGTCTATTTATGGATACTCCTCCATAAACCTCTACAGCTTTTAATCTTCTATGTCTATTCAGTTTGGTAATTACTGTATAAACTTGTTTACATAATTCTCTAGTAGGAACTAGAATGACTGCTTGAATTTTTTTTAGAGCAGGATTTAGTTCTTCCGTAATTGGTATAGCAAAAGCTAATGTCTTTCCTGTACCTGTTTTAGCTTGCGACAAAATATGTGTTTTTTCTCCCTTAAGTATCTCAGGGATAGCTTTTTCTTGAATATCTGTAGGTGTATTAATTCCCATTTCTTCTAAAGCTTGTTTTATTTGGTCATTAATCTTGTAATCTTTAAATTTCATTAGTATCATTCGTGTATCTTTTTAATCAAACTAGTTATCATTGTGACGAATGTTTTCGCTTCAAATTTTTTCATAGTTTAAATTGTTGAAAAAGATAGAAATTCTATTTTTCTTATCTTCCTCAACTCTAAGCTACTTAATTTTTCTAGCTTTAAAAGACTTTGTTATTGCAACTTTAAGAACCAAACCCTCTGAAACTGTATTTAACTGAATGTATAATATAGGTTGCAAAAGGATATCACTTCCAAGATAGAGAAAAGACAAACAGTGTCTCTAATTAAATAAGGATGAAGAATATTCCTTTAGATTTAGGATGTCTCCCCAGCTTTTATTGCTTCAGGTAATTTGTTTTCTTCTGCAACTGCAAATATTTCTCGTATTATTGGTATCTGATCTGGTTTATCTGTTACTCCTGCATTTTCCAGAGCTCGAATATGCTTCTGTGACATGAAAAAGTCTCGCAGTTTGTACCATGATGTAGTAATTAAAACAGGAAAACGATTCGCACCTAAGGTACATTCATGGATTCTCTCTCTTAGTTCGGATTTCTTCTTTTCTGAATACTTATCACCGCCAAGCTCTCCATCATCAATCATTAACTCGGTGGGTTCAATAATCCCACATTTAAGACAGAATTTCCACCTGGCAGATCTAATATACAAAGCTTCAAAAGTTTCGGAATAAACTAAGAGCCCTTCATTAAAGGGAGATACCCATAATCCCATTGCATACCGTCTTGCAATCGATTTTATAAATGATTTTTCAGCATTAGATATTTTTGGCATACTACACCCCTTGCCTATATGATTGAATCCATACTGACATATTAATGTGTCTTTTCAACCTTATGCAGAAAAAAACAGAAGAATATATAAGCTATTCCTAGAAAAAACGAAAAATACAGTTTAGATTCTTCTTCTCCTCCTCTTTTTCTCGAGATTGGTTCAAGATTCAAAAAAAAAATGAATAAGGACTAACATTCAGCTTGATACTTAAAATGACTGAGATATAGCAGATAAGGAGAGCAATCCAATTAATATTAAAACACATATGGAAATGGCATAAGCTAGAAATCTACCAACATAGGACATTGCTTTTTCCATTCTAGCTTTTCTTTTTATCTGACTAATATTTGACATCATTTTTATTTCACCTCTTTTGTGATTAGCTTCTTTATACTCCACCTGAAGAAGATGGGTACTTTCCTGACCTTGAAACAGGTATCAGGGGAGCAAGATGAAAACTTGCAGCACACGAACATTCATCCTAGCTCAAAACCTGATCCTTGGCAGACGGAGTGTCTGCAGTAGTGAGTGTTTCAGCAAGAAACAATCAGCGTGATAGAGATCAACCAAATGAAGGGTTGATCAAGCGTAATCATAAATGCAAGAAGAATAAGAAGAAGAAAAGGGGGTAAATCACTTTTCCAAATCTTATAAATATCTTACAGCTACTAGAGCTCCTCCAAAAACTACTCCAAGAGCATATAGGAATAATGGTAGAGCGAATCGGAGTATTCTCCAGAGATGTACAATTGGTCTCTCAATTTTCATTTTATAGATCCACTGTTTTCTGTTTATCATTCTTTTTCACCTCCAAGTCGATTATAAAAAAA
>JAUWJS010000158.1 GCA_030607575.1 Candidatus Heimdallarchaeota archaeon
ATACAAGAAGATATCTGCAAAAATAAAACTAGAAGAATGAAACCTATCCGTCTGAATGTTCCTGTGAACTTAAGAAGAGTTTTGCCTTCAATAACAATGAGAAATTTCTCTTTATGTGTAACGCCAAATATTGATCCAAAAAAGGAACAACTTAGTTTTAAAGAAATTGTTTTACAAGTAAATGATTGTTTAAGGAATAAGATCATACCAGAAACATTTTATCAAATGATTGCACGAAATACCAGAAGCTTGAGTTCTCCAATAATGCAAATTGCACCTTTTCAAGTAAAGAGATTCTTCGCAAGAAAAGGATATTATTTCTTTAGAACACCATATTATAGTGGTATTCTTACAAATCTGGGGAAGATTGCTTTACCAAAGAGTCTAACTGATCAAATAATTAGTTATGATATTGTTATAGGTTCAGGTCCTGTAAACAAGGTAAGAGTTGGAGTAGCAAGTTTTGAGGACAATCTTGTTCTTACATTTAGCAGAGTGATAAAGGAACCGATTTTAGCTGAAGTTTTCTGCAAGAAACTAGGAGAACAAAATGTAGATTTCAATTTTGAACCATACAAGATTTCTTGAATACAGTATACAGCTTAAGAATTTAGAAAATTAGAAAAGTGAACCTTTGTGCAATAGAAAATTGCAATGTGCTCCATTTTTCTCCGGATTATCTACTGATTTTCATCTACTAGATTTGTATTGATAAGAGTTTTTTAGAAACTTCTTCTCTTGAGATTGTTTTAGCATAACTGGTTTTCTTAATTTTCACAACAGTGCGTTCCAGATTAACTACTGACATTCTAGAAGAGATAGTTGATTGGGTTTGTTCGAGCTTTTTGAGCTCAATAGATTGCTTGGTTAGGTTTTCTTGTTGTTTTAATAGGTCTAGAACTAGTCTATCCAAACCATTCTCTTGAGCTATAGTCTGAGCTTTGAGAAGGAGAGATTTTGCATTTTCCACATCAAATTCAAGAAGTTGTAATTGTGCCTTCAATCCTAGAGTTTCAACGAGTAGAATATGGGATTTGTTCTTTTCTGATAATTCTTGAAGCTTATTTACATGTTTGTTAATTTTCCTGAGTATATCAGGATTATTGGTTTTCTGTATATCAACCAAAAGTAATTCACACAAATGAAGTAAGACTTGAACTAATACTGGATAAATTGCTTCTTCTTCAACTAATTGCTCAAATAATAGTTCGGCTTTGATTCTGTCACGATCATTAGTACTTGTTTTAAGTATTAGAGCTTCAGAATATTTGTGATAATGATTAACATGTTTATTGCTAATTTCTTTGTTTATCAAATCTAAAGATTCAAAGTACTTCATAGCCAATTCAATGTTATTCAGTTCAATACTGAATTGTATTAAGTATGATAGAGTAGCGGCTTCGCGAGCTTTGTCACCAATCTTCTTTCTTATCTCCAAACTTTTTTCAAGAAGAGATAGCGCTTGTTCTTTCATCCCTTTTTGCCAATAAATCAGTCCCTGCTCAGATAGTACTAATGAAATACCATGTTGATCGTTCAAACCCATGTAAATTGTCATCAGTTGATCTAGATATTCGAGAGCTTTGTCTAATTCTCCTATTTGAATTAGAACTGAAGCTATATCAGAAAGGATGCGTTGCCATTCTTGAGGCTTATTTCTCACTAAAACAGGAAAAGCTTTATCATAATATTCCAATGCTTTTTCAAAATTTCCCTTTAGGAAGAAGGCATATCCACAGTTCTCCTGAGAAAAAGCAATATAAATCTCATTATTTGAATTCTGATAAATTTCAAGACCTCGTTTATAGTAGTTTAAAGCTTCATCATGGTCTCCAGTTACCAAATAATATATACCCAGTTGATTGTAAGATCTAGCCATCATAGATTTGATTCCCAGTTCTTCAACAATAACCAGTTTTTCTTTATGTAAGTCATAAAATTTCTTGTAATCATTCAAGGAATAATAAGCATGAGCTAAAATATCCAAAGTATAAGCATAGCTTAACTTATCTCCAGTACGTTTAGCAATGTCTACCAGCTTAAGTTTTGTCTTTAGAGATTCATCTAAATCCCCAAACCAGTATTGAAGAGTTGCTATATTTTTTAGACAGGATATCTGATATAATGGCAGGTTATTTTTCTTACAAAATTCTTCACCTTCTTGTACAAACTGAAAACCTATCATTTTTTCTTCATCAGTAGAGCTCCCCCAGCATAGATTTTAACAAAAGGAATCAAACTTTCAAAAATGTAATTCTGTGCTTTCATTCTAAGATAATATATATCATTTATTGGTTCAAGTTCATTGAACAATGGAATATATTGATCATATATTTCACATGTTTTTTGCCAATTATTCAGATAAAAATGACCAAATCCTAGTATCAAGAGAGATTCAACTTTCAGATACTTATCTTTAGTTTCTTCTATATGCTCCACAACTTCCTCAGCTAATTTCAAACCATCCTCAAAAGCATATTCGTCAAGTCCCATAAAGGCCAAAATACCAATTAATTCACTTTTAAGCAATTTTACCTTTAATTTTTCTTCTAAAGATATCTCTTTTCTTTCCAGTAGTTCATCTAACTCATCTAATGAGTTAAAAAAATTACCAATAATATAATCTCGTTGTATTCTTTCTAGCTCTTCTTGAATAGAGGGAGGTATACAGTCCACCAAGAATAACCTAAACAGAACTAGATTAAAACTTTTACCTCTAAAAGAATGTGATTTGAACAGAGCAGCTAAATTTCTGAACTTGTCACAATAAGAGTTAAGTTAACAGAAGTAAAATCGCTCTGGTTGGAAAATTTACAAAAGAAAAACCTTCAATATTACGGACAATTGACATTATAATTTTATATAACGCTTCAATAATTATTGTTCATGAGAGAAGTTCTGAGAAGTATAAGAAAGATTGAAGAGAACATTGAAGAAGTTTTGAACAATTATGAGATAAAAGAAGAAAATAAAAAAGCCTTAGAATTGTATAGAAATTAGAAAAGAATTTAACTTTCTTATCAATAAACGAATCAGAGCCAGAACACTTCAAAGAATATAACCGAGTTTTAGCTTATTTATACTTGAGAGAGGGCAATATTTTAAGGATTTTAGGAAAAGCTGAAGAAGCAATTAAAGTGCAAAAATTAGAAATAGAAGCTGCGCGGAATTCAGAAGATGAAATAACTCTCGCTAGAGCAGTATTTTCATCTGCTATTCAGAATATCTCCTCAGGAAATATAAATGATGGAACTCCAACGCTTGAAGAAGCTTTACAGGAGTTTAGTAAAGGTGATTCTTTTGATCATAAGCAGGGAGCGGGATGGATTTGGATTATTCGAGCTGATATTATAACGCAGGAATAATCGAAGCAGATTATGAGGAAATAGTAGAAACTTGTAATAAGGCCATAGAATTATTAGAACCTATTAACAACTGGCAAGGACTAGTAAGAGCATATCAAGCTAGAGCCACAGTTCATAGAAAAAATGATTTTCAAGGTTTAGCTGAAGAAGATAAAATAAAAGCTGAAAGCTTCAAACCTGAATAATGAAAGAATAACTTGAGATACTTGAATCCTACAATTAATCACAAAGATGATAAAAACACACTCTTTTTTTGATTCTGTAATCTTAATTTATATTCAATAAAGGAATCAAATCTAGCCTATCTTACTTTTTGCCACTTTACTAATTATAACAAGTGGAAGAAGTTGGCAGTATCCCTCTGAAGAGAAGCTCAACAAGGAATATATTACACAATTTGGTATAACTACAATATTTGTCATAGAAAAACCTTTAATATAACGCAAAGAAGACGGTTTTTCAGAACCTTATCTTTTTATAGGTGATAATTATGAGTGAAAAAAAACTTACAAAAGAAGAATTATTAGCAAAAGCTGAAAAACCTGCAAAAGACGCTTTGATACTTCATCCTTTTTACGAAGGGAAGATTCAAGTTGTACCTAAATGCAGTATTTGGGATTTTTCAGCATTTGGAGTTTGGTATACTCCTGGAGTAGCAGCAAGCTGTAGAGCTATAGCTGATGATCCAGCTGAATCATTCAGACAAACTAATCGTGCAAATACCATCGCAGTAGTAAGCGATGGAACTCGTGTTCTCGGACTTGGGGATATTGGTCCAGCTGCCGGGCAACCAGTTATGGAAGGTAAAGCTTTACTCTTCAAATATCTTGGTGGTGTTGATGCAGTCCCATTAAGTATTGGAATGACCAATGAAAGACCAAGTGCAGAAGAAATAATTAATTTTGTTAAATTAATTCAACCTTCATTTGGAGGTATTAATCTAGAAGATATTTCTAAACCAAAATGCTACAAAGTTCTTGAGACTTTAAGAAATGATCCAGAAATAACAATTCCTGTGTGGCATGACGATGCTCAGGGAACAGCTTCTGTTGTCACAGCTGGTGTTATTGGAGCAGCTAAACACGTTGGTAAGGAACTTGATCAGATCAAAGTTGCTATGTTGGGTGTTGGTGCTGCTAACACTCGAACTGCTTACGTCTTAGAATCTGCTGGTGTTCCTCTTAAAAACATAATCATGGCTGATTCCAAAGGAATTATTACCAAAGATCGACCTGACATCATTGAGCAAAAAGACTATGATACTTTCAAGTATGACTTAGCTCAAAAAACTAATCCTGAAGGAAAAACTGGTGACTTTGGTGTTGCTACAGAAGGTGCTGATGTTATGCTTTCAGCTTCCAAATCTGAACCAGGAACTGTTAAGCCAGAATGGATTACAAAGATGGCATCGGACAGTATTGTTTTTGCTTGTGCTAATCCACTTCCAGAAATTTATCCTTGGGATGCAAAGGAAGC
>JAUWJS010000128.1 GCA_030607575.1 Candidatus Heimdallarchaeota archaeon
ATGGAATGTTTTTGGTATTAATCCTGCATGCTTTATGTTTCATAAAATGCTTCAACTAAAGGAAATTGACGTATTTCATGTTCATTCCTATATATACTTCACAACTATTCAAGCTGCTTTAACTAAACTACTTAAGAGAACCCCCTTACTTCTACACATTCATGGTGGCGTGGGAAGACCCCCTTACAAAACAGGATTCTTAAAGGAATTTGCAAAACTATTTTATGATTATACTTTAGGAAAGTTTGTTCTATCTCAAGCAGATATTATTGCATCCGTTAGTTTACAAGATTCAAAGTTGTTGGAAAAAACAATTCATTCTAATCTTAACAGGATTATTATCGTAAACAATGCAATTAATCCAGAAGATTTTCCTGAGATTTCACCTATTTTGCAGAAGGAAATTGTGATTACATATGTTGGAGATTTGGAACCATGGAAAGGCATCCCCTATTATTCAAAGGTCATAAATAGGGTACTTAAACAGACAAAAAATATTTCTTTTTGGTTTGTGGGGAATGGGTCGCTTTACTCTGCTCTAAAAGATAAATTTGAAGAAGAAAAACGAGTAAAACTATTTGGAGCTGTGGATCACAAAAAAATCCCCAAGATTTTAGAAAAGACACATATTTTAGTTCAACCTAGTTTCTGGGAAGGTTCTCCTACTACGATAATCGAAGCAATGGCCATGGGTATTCCTGTTGTTGCTTCCAATATTGGTGATATTCCTAGACTTTTAAATTCTGGTGAAGATGGCATACTGTTTGAAGCTGGGAATGGAAACCAGTTAGAGGAAATAATCCTAAATGCTGCAAGAAACTATGATGAGCTAGTTTATACTGCAAGAAAAGCAAGGAACAAAATCAGAAAAGACTTTTCTTTTGAGAATGTTACAAATCAAATTGAGGATTTATATTATAAACTAGTTTCATGATTAGACTGCTTGTTTTTTACAATCCATTAAGTTTTTAAAGGATTATCAAGCTATCGAATCGGTGGTTAAGTGGTCGTACAGAGGGATGAAGAAATGCTCTCCTGTGAAAGGACTTAGTTTTATTGGTAATAGTTCATTTAGAGTAGAGTTTATTCCACAAACCATAAAAATTCAACTGTTTCTTCAATTATTAAGGTTAAAGTTAACAGTATTTGCTAAATCTTCAAACAGCTTCTGTAACTTGTTTGGTTTCCAAGTTCTGGCAAATATGAATTTAAGCAAAAAAATCAATTCGAAAGGAGCGGTTAACAATGTCTAAGGAAAAATGGGTTGTCACAGCAGCATGGCCCTATGTTAATACAGTACCACATTTAGGAACAATGCTTCAATTACTTAGTGGAGATGTTATTACTCGATATCACAAATTGAAAAAGCATGATGTTGTTTATGTTAGTGGATCTGACGCTCATGGGACTCCAATTGCTATCGCTGCAGAAAGTGAAGGAATAAGTCCCGGTGATCTTGCTTTAAAGTACCATGAAGCAATATTGGACCTGCTTGAAAAATGGAATATTAATTTTGACAGATATACGATTACTAGCAATGAAACCCATATTTCATTTGTGCAAGAATTCCATAAAAAGATTCATGAAAATGGTTTTTTCAACCTAAAAGAATCTGAACAATACTTCTGTGAAAAATGTAAAAGATTCCTGCCTGATCGATTTGTTGAGGGAACATGTCCAAATTGTGGTGTTAAAGGAGCAAGGGGCGATCAATGTACAAATCATGAATGTGAGATTGTACTAAAACCAACAGATTTGATAAATCCATATTGTTCAACATGTGGTTCTACACCAGTTCTCAAGAAAACTAAACATTGGTACTTTGATTTACCAAAATTTTCCTCTGAACTGAAAGAGTTTGCAGAGAAAAACCCACACATACCTCCGTTTGCTAAACAAAAAGTTCTTAGCATGATTGATGAAGGTCTGAAGGAACGACCTATATCAAGAGATATGACTTGGGGAATATCAATTGGACCAATTTTCGGTGAAGAATTTGCAAAAAAAGTTCTTTACGTTTGGTTTGAGAATGTTCTGGGATATATCAGTACAGTAAAACTTCTCTCTGAAGAAGAGGGTAATCCCAAAAGATTTGAAGAATTATGGTTTGATAAGAACACTAAAACAGTATTTTGTATTGGTAAGGATAATATCATCTTCCATGCGTTAATTTTTCCTGCTATGTTGTTAGCTACCAAAGATTCTTATCCACTACCATATGCTATTGCAACTACAAACTTTCTCATGTTTAAAGAAGGGCCTTTTTCAAAATCAAAAGGAGTCGGTATTTGGGGAGATGAAGCTATAGCTATCATTTCAGCTGATTATTGGAGATATTATTTGATTGCTAATCGACCAGAACTTAAAGACTTCTATTTTGATTGGGATGAATTTGTAGGTTCAATAAATGTTGATTTGAACGATGTAATTGGGAATTTTGTGCACAGAACCCTAACTTTTATTGCTCAACATTTTGACGCTAAGGTACCTCCAAGAGTAAACCTAGACGAAACTGAGAAAAAACTCTTAGAACAGATAGAAACCAACATTATAGACTATACGGAAGCAATGGATAATTTCAAACTGAAAGATGCAGCAAATATTGCGAGAAACGTAGCTAGATTAGGCAATCAATATTTCTCCTCAACCGAACCATGGCATTTGGTGAAATCTGATAAAGAAAAAGCTGGTAATGTGTTGAATATTTCAGTTAAGATCGTGGAAATTCTTTCCGTACTGCTTTGGCCAATAACACCCGGTACTGCTGAGATTATTTATTCAGCAATTGGTTTTAATGAATCTATCACAGATAAAGGTATAGACAGTCTTACTATTGATGATATAAACACTGGAAAGAAAACCCAAAAGATTCCTCCTGTGTTTACTAAGGTAAAAGCAGCGGATGTACAAAAACGATTAGTTAATTTTAGAAAACCAAATCCAACTAAAACTCAATTAGGCGATGATAAAATGGGAAAAATAAGTTTCGATGAATTCAAGAATGTACAACTAAAGGTTGCTACGATCTTAGACGCAGAACAAGTTGAAAAAAGCAAGAATTTAATCAAACTTCAAATTGATTTAGGCTCAGAAAAAAGACAGATATTAGCAGGAATTAAGAAATTCTATGAACCTGAAGATCTTATCGGGAGACAGATTATTGTTGTAGTTAATCTACAACCCGCTACTCTCATGGGTGAAAAATCCAGCGGTATGCTTTTAGCAGCTGATATTGATGGAGAACCAATTTTGTTAAATGTAGATAGAGAAGTACCACCAGGTACAGGAATAACATAATCTGTTTCTCATAAAGACAACATTAAGTAATATCTCTAAATAGCTCACAAAACTTTGTAGAAGTTCTTTTGGAGGTCTTTTTTCCTCTATTTTTTCAGAAACAAACATACGAGAAGACCATGCGAAAATAGAGAAGTATATTCCCCTAATATTACATCTCCTTTAAATAGAAATTGAGGAGGAAAACTAGAGGTGTAAAAGAATGAAACTGGTAACAGTACATCTACCCGATGAGTTTCTTCATGATTTGGATGAGCTTGTCAGACTTAAGAGATATCCTAATAGAAGTGAATGTATCAGGGTAGCAATTCGTGATTTGTTAAAGGAAGAAATGTGGAATAAAACCAATGCTTTTTAATCCACTCAATATCCTTCTTTCTTCTTCTTAACATATCATAAATGTATTTGAAAAGCTCTGATGAATTTCTCATACAAGGATAAATGAGACCCAGCTGTTTTTGTTTTCCTCTTTCTTATAAGTTCAATTAACTCATCAAGCGTTGTAATTTCTTGCTCTAGAATGGTATATGCCATTCCAATATCTTTTACTCTATGTGAATCACTACCACCAGTAACGGGTAATTTCGCCTTTTCTGCATATTTCTGTGCTTTTACATTAAAACTATTAAAAGGAGATGCCCCATTCATGGTTTCAACAGCAATCTCTTTCAAACCATAAATTTTCTTTCCTATACCTCTTCTAGTAAAATCAAATGGATGAGAAGCTATAGGGAGGCCATTTAGGTCGTTTATTTTCTCTATAGTTTCATCAACAGTCAAGTACTTTTGAATTGTTTCCTTAATTCCCAACCCTATAATATGTCCACTTTTAGTGGATATTTCTACACCAGGAATGATTATTAATTGATCATCATTATGTCTATTCTGGTGAAATTTGATAGAATTATGGTCAGTTATTGCAAGTCCTGCTAGCCCTCTAATCTTTGCTTCTTTGATAATGTCCTCTGGTTTGCTTTTACAATCAATTGAGTAGTGACTATGAACATGAAGATCAAAAAGAATTTCTTTCATCATAATCTACCTCCTTCTAAATTTCAATTACTTCTCTTCTTGTTCCTCTTCATCAAAGATTAAACGTTCAAGTTCATCCAAATCAGTAATATCTACCATATCCTCTTCATTTTCTTTTCCTACCCACAGTTTATCTTTGTCACCTTTTAGATTTCTTATTCTTTCTTCAAGGAACTTGTAAACAGTACTATGTTTTGAACCATTAATGAGTTTGATAATACCTTCTCTGACAACTTGCAATACTCTCTGTTCAGAAATTATTCCAACTGTGTTTCCATAAACAGAAATATATGAACCCGATGTTTGTTCGATTATGTTTCTAGTTTTTCCTTTTTGTCCAATAAGCCTTGATTTTACTTCTCTTAGAGCATTCGTTGAAGGGCCTACAAAATCTCTTAAATGTAATAAATCAAAACCATAAGAAGAATTGCTAATCTGGTAAGCTTTCTGAGGACTAAACCCTCGTCCTATAGCTTTTACCATGTCTCTAGCTCTCCACAAACTTATAGGATCCTCTAATTCTTCCTCCTCTACTATAATGATTACATCTCCGCTGTTACTATCAATCATCAATTTTGTTTCTGTAAGATCTTCTATCTTTTTCTTTGTGCTCCCCTTTGGTCCAATTAGCACAGCAATTCTTTCCACCGGGATTCGTACTAGAAATTCGCTTACCATAGTTTTCTCCTCTAAAATTCAATTGATTTTACCTTGGGACTTGGAAGAGTCCCAGTTATCTGTTCATAAATCTCGTCATTTGTGTCAGTTTCCACTCTTTGAGAAGCAAAATATCTGTTAATATTTGAAATATCTCTGTATAAGAAAGCAGGTGCATAAGGATGATCCAGAAGAACTGCTTGTGAAACATCAATAAAAACGGGATTTTTCTTATAGTAAAGAATATTATACTCACTTAAATCAGCATGTATTAATTTTCCATCCTCGTACATTCTGATCATCATATCTATTACAATGGCGTAGGTTTTATTTGCCTTCTTTAATTTTACATCTTTTAATAGGGGGGCCGCTTCTTGATTCTTTCCAATAAATTCCATTACCAATACATTCTTTGTAACTATAATAGGAGATGGAGCACGAACGTTAACTTTTTCCATTCTTTTTAGATTTTTTAACTCTTTTCTAGCCCAAGTGTAAATAAAGGAATATGTTCCCTTTTTATAACCTTTAAAACGTGGATCTCCTTCAACGTACATCCAATTTTTCTTAAATTCAGCTGTTGTTGTGCGATAAATTTTGATAGCTAATTCTTCGTTTTTATACCCGTATGCATGATAAACATTAGCTTCCTTCCCTGTTGAAACACAGAATCCTATGTCTTTAATAACACCATTATTCATTAATTTGACAATTAACATACTAGTTTGAAAATCAAAAACGCTCTCAATTACTTTAAGCGTATCCCTATCTTTTTCTCGGATACGTTCTTTGTCAATTCTTTTGTCAAATTTGTTCATCTCTTTATTTGACATACTTATCACTTCTTCTTTATTTGAGAGCGAGTTTTTATCGACACAGAGAAATATTCCCTAGGAGGCGATGAAAGGTAATATTGCTTTCACTAATGAATTTCATAGAAGCTAAATAAAATTATTGTTAAGCTTGAAAATCAATTAAAAAACATGAAAAACAAAAAATTTGTCTATTGATTTGTTTTTTGTTATATAGCGAAGTCTTCAGGAATATGCTTATTATTAATCAACCATCTTACTTCATTCTTTCTGAAACGGTGAACTAATTCACCTTTTTCATCAGGATTCATCCCATAAAATGGAAATATTATAACTATATCACCAACTCTGCACCACATTCTTTTTCTGTATTTGCCAGGTATGCGAATTTGTCTTGTAAAACCATCTAAACATTTAACTAGAAGGATACTAGCTCCTAGTATTTGAAGAACTA
>JAUWJS010000177.1 GCA_030607575.1 Candidatus Heimdallarchaeota archaeon
GAAATGATAATTTGACTAGCTAACATCTTTAATCTCCAGAACAGAATTATTGAAATATTTGTTTTTATATCTTTATTAATTCTCATTGTTCAAGAGAGAGTTATAAAACATATCGAAATAACCTAACATATTCAAAGGACAAGAAGAGTTAAACTATTAATCGAATGTGTTTTTTATCCAATTAAATAATGGATTAAAACTGGTTTCTTCGAAATGAGCATGTTTTGCTCCAGGAAGTACAGCAAATTCCTTGATGTCACTTCGAATTTCTTCAAACAATGCTCTTGTAGCATCAGCTGTAAACAATTCATCATGCTCCCCCACACCGACAAATACTGGATATGTCATCACTTCTGGAAGAACAAATTTAGTCGGATTAAGAAATTTTAAGAATCTAAGAGTATAGTAAAAATTGAAACTAGGATCTCCAATTCCTCGAATCCCCTTGCGGTAATAGTGGATCACCGGTTTGCTGGGTTTAATGATAGACCAGATTAGGGTCTTTAACGTTGTAGTAAATGCTCTTTTTGTATAAGCTCCCTCTCTCACTTCTCTTGCTGCACTTAGAAGAATCAAACCATTTACTTGCTTTGGAAATTGATTTGCAGCAATAGCACTAGTGATGACTCCCAAACTATGTCCGATTAAAACTACTTTTTCATGTTTTGATTTAATGAAGTCAAGAGCTGCTTCAATGTCTTCAATGAGTTTATCCTTGCTAGCGTAATCACCACGAGGCCCGTCAGATAGCCCATGTCCTCTCAAATCTAGACCATAAGTAGAATATCCCATTTCTGAGAGAGGTTTACCAATCATGCTATATAATCCGCTATGGGCAGTAATTCCATGGAAAATGAGAAAGGAAGTTTTTGATAATTGGGTTGCACTCCATCCCCTAAGAAAGAGTTCAGTACCATCTTTTGATATAAGAAGATTGTAAGGATCTTCACAAGCATTTCTAAGTTTTTTTAAATCTATCACAATACTGAGTTTTTCAGCTCAATTAAAAATTGTCTGTTATCCTCTGAAATGGAAAATAAAGAAAACTATTTCTCAGCTATAGTTGTCACTCAACTGAATTTTCGCAAAATTCATAGTAATTCTCTGTACGAACCCATCTATTTGATCAGAAGTATTCTCTCATTTGGAGGATATAGCCATTCAACACCTTTCTTTGTTACAATTGCATCATCTTCAATGTTGAATCTAACCTTCCATCCATCCCAATCTGGATTTGGAGTATATGCCATGAATTCAAAAGCAAAAAGATTGTTTTCTTTGATTACTAAGTGTGCTCGATCTTTGCGAAAACCTGCAATTGAAGGACCTGTAGCAACTTCACTATTTCCCGTGTTTCCTACACAATGACAATCTATCATTACTTCAGTTTTTCCTGGATATTCTTGATTTTCTTTAGGTCCTAGACTTGGTCCTCCTCCTAGCATTGGATCAACTGTCAAGGGAAAATATTCAAATCCAGCATCTTCAAGAGCTTTACCTATTTTTTCTAATGTTTCAGCTGCAGTCTGCCCTACTCTGATATTTGGTTTGATAACTTCTCTTGCTTCTAATGCTTTATCCCATCCAAATTGAATTCCACTGGGAACAGAGGTTTCATCATCATTCAATACATAAGCAACTCGTTTGAAATCTGTACCGAAATTCATATGATTAATTCCATAATCATATTGCATCAAATCTCCCCGCTGGATAATGTAATTCCTAGAACTAAATTCTTCCTTGCTTGCTTTGTCTGAATGTATTATCATAAGAGTAGCTAAATCAAAAGTTGAACTCATTCCAAGTTCTGATAGTTGATCTTCCATCCACCAACCAACATCTTCCAATGATGTTTCTCCAGGAGTAATAACTTCATTAGATAAAGCTCTTTCCAAAAGCTGCCTAGCTACTTCACAAATTTTTGCATAAACATCAATTTCAACTTGAACTCTTCTTGTTCTGAAATCTGTTATAACCATCTCTGCAGAAACAATCCTCTCTGAATAGTCATCTCCTAAAGCTTTGATTAATCTTTGAAATCCAGTATAAGAAAGACCATCTGAGACAGATATCCAATCAGACATATTAACTGCAATCTGTTTTGGATCTCTTTCAGAAACAAAACTATGCAATTGATCTTGAGATGTGAAGATATCATAAACACCTAGAAGCTCCAGGTCCTCTTCATATCCTCCTAAAACTGCACGTTCTATTCTGCTACCTCCTCTATCTGTGAAAACGAAATAGCCATTATCTCCTCCTAAGTCAATATTTAGCGGATCCGGATTTCCTTCTCTCATAACATGAATCCACATGTCAATATTATTATCTCTCATAGCTACAGGTAAGATATTATCAAATTTCTCTTTTCGAATCTGATTCAGCAATTCCCATCTTGAATGAGCATCCTTCATAGATTTACTTCCTTAGAAATTATTTTTATTATAGTTTTAAATATGTTTCACAATATTTTGGGTAATTTCGTAGGATTTGATAGTTTTCCCAAAAATTTAAGAATTTTAATCGAATAAATTCTTATGACATCTATAACTGAAGCAATAAATATAGAGATGAAAGCTGTTTTTAAAATGCTGGAAGATGCTGTATCTAGAATTGATGGAGATTTCTGGAAAGAGAAGAAACACAATTGGATGTATGGATATGTACTTTTTCATGCAATAGAAGCAATTGAATTCTATATGTCTGATTCAGCTAAAAATTGGATTCCCTTAAGTGGAGTTTCTGAAAATTCTGAAGAAAAAGAAACAGAAACGCTAAAAACTCAAGATCAAAAGTTTTTCAAGAATTATCTAGCTAAAGTTGAAATAAAAACCTTCAAGGTTTTAGAAAAATTCGAAGACAGAGATTTATTGGAAAAAGATGGTTTTTCAGAAAGAGGATTCACTTCTAGATTACATAAGTTCTCTTATGTCATCCGTCATGCTATGGTACATATAGGTGAACTTTCCAAGACTTTACGGGATCTAAATATGAAAGGTATTAAGTGGGAATGATTTAACTCTCTCTAGTACTCTACCTTCAATGTATCCTCAAGGGAGTCTTTATAATAGTTAATTGTTTTATTTTCCCTATATGAGTTTTCGAGGTCGTCGATCTATAAATGGTGTATTAACCTTTCTGATTCTAATTTTAGTAGGTTTGTTGGTTGCAGGGATTGTTACCAAAATGATTGTTTTCTATATCTTATTTGGAATAATCCTGTTCTTCATAATTCTAAGTGTAGTTCTTCTTTTCAATTTCCTGAAGAAAACAGGCCAAGAAACTTCAAGCACTCGAAGAAGTACTTACGATATACTTGAAGGTAGAGATATCAAAGGTTTGAAAGTAGAAAAGGA
>JAUWJS010000064.1 GCA_030607575.1 Candidatus Heimdallarchaeota archaeon
AATTGCATAAGTTTGATTATATGGAAACTTCAGCTCTTTCTGGTTTTAATGTAGACAAGCTATTTCATCATGCAAGTAGGTTATCTCATCAATACGGTGAGAGCACGTTAAAATTCAGAAAGGAATATTCGCTTTAATTTATTGAATCAGTATAAAATCTGTTTTTGAAATCTCCACAAAACTATAATTTTATAAAGATTAATTGATGACTTGCTAGCATGAATAACAAAGATTCTTCTATTATAACAGAGTTTGTTTCAGTTGAAGGTACTGAACCGTTATCAAATGTTGCATCTATGTTTAAAGAAAAAACTAGAGAAATACTGGTTTTTGAGGAAAAAGGCGTGTTTCTCGGTTATTTAACTAAACGATATGTTACACATCAATCAGAAGTTCAACCTAATACAAAAGTATCAAATTTAATCAAGAGTGTGCCTACAGTTAGTAAAGACTCTGCTCCTGATGTGATTGCAAGAGCGCTTTTATCTGAAAAGATTTTTTCTGTTCCTGTTGTGGATAATGGTCATATTATTGGGGTTATTCGTGATATTGATTTGTTAAAAGATTCAGAAGACGTTTTTGGCAGTAAAAAGGTGAAAGAGGCGATGACTCAAAACCCTATTGTAGTTACCACAAACACTTCTGTTGCTAAGTTTATTGTCATTTGCAGAACTAACAACATCTCTAGAACACCAGTTGTTAATGAATCGAATGAGCTTGTTGGTATAATGAGCCCACATGATACTACTGATTTAATTTTATCAGAATCTCTAAAACAAAAACGAGGAGATAGAAAAGCAGGAAAGCTAGATGTGCTCTCAGTAACTGTTGAGGAGTTGATGACTCAAGAAGTTGCAACTTGCACTGAAAAAGACTTCTTAATAGAAGCTATAGTTAAGCTTGAAAAAGCAGATCATAAAGCATTGATAGTTATTGATGAGAAAAATCATCCTGTTGGAATAATCACAACTACCGACTTACTTGAAACTGTTTCAATGCCACCAGAAACTGAAGGATATTATTTAAGAGTTCTTGGAGACGTTGAGGATCAAGACATGGAAGATGTTGTTGAAATGGGGATTGAAGCAGTGAAGAAATATGCGGATATAATTGGTACATCTGGTCAAATGTATATCCATGCAAAGGCAATTCCTAAAAGAAAGTTTCGTGGTTCTATTCTATATCAATTAAGAGTGAGAATTTCTACAAATAAAGGAAAGACCTATGTTTCTCGTTCTGATGGTTATGGTATTTTTGGAGCATTTGCTGTTGCTTTAGACAGAATCGAAAGAGAAATTGTTTCCGAAAGAGAATTAGAAATTCAAAGTCAACAATCTGGAAGCGAAAGATATATTCTAGAAGAAATTGAAGAACTCTAGCATATTTCTTTTTTCTCCACTTTGATTATTTTGACAATGCCCTACCGTTAGCTTTTTTATTTGTTAATTTGCCATTGATTGAAAATGAGTGAATCAAAGCCAAAGAAGAGAAGAAGGGCCAATTTTGCTATGTTGAATAGGGAAGTAATCAAACCTGGTTATTGTGTATCTTGTGGTGGATGTGAGGCAGTATGTCCTGTATATGTAATCTCAATTGAACAACTTATACCTAAATTAGTTGGAGGCTGTATTTCGTGTGGTGCTTGTGTGGATGTATGTCTGCGATATAAACAGCGAAAAGAACAACCTAAATATGATGAAACAAGTTTGGGGGAGATAATAGAAGTTTACAAAGGACATTCAGTCTTCGAAGCTGTCAGAGAAAAAGCTCAAAACGGCGGTATAGTTACAACTTTGCTCTTGAACGCTATGAGCAAGGGAGATATCGATAGTGCATTAGTTACAGGGCATATTACTGATCTATTGAGTCCTGTTCCAGTTTTAGCACTTAATGAGCTCGACATTAAAAAATCTGCGCGTTCAAAGTATACCTTAAATCCTGCTTTAACAAAGTTAACTTCAATAAAACTTAGTCAGAAAGATGCAGTAGCTGTTGTAGGATTACCATGTCATACTGATACATTAACAAATGCTATCAGCATGAAGAATTTAGGCGCTGATTACAGAGTAAAATACAAAATCGGTCTCTTTTGTATGAGTAGTTATAATCCTAGAAACTTCAGAAACATTATTAGTCAAAATCTTGGTTTAGATGCTGAAGAACTTAGTAAAACAGATTGTGCTCGAGGTAAATTTTTCTTTGTGGGGTCAGATGGAACAACTGATATAAAGATCAAAGAATGTGCTGAAGCAAAAGCTGAAGGATGTAAATATTGCAAAGATTTTTCTGCTGAATTCGCTGACATTTCTGTTGGGAATGTGGGTGTTGATGATGATAGCAATATAATAATTATTCGTACTCAAGCAGGAAAAGAGTTGTTTGATTTAGCTCTTAAGGAAAATATTCTCGATGTTGAAAGAATAGAACAAGATAAGTGGTCTGAGATACTAGCTGCTGCTCTTAAATTGTCGTCAATTAAAAAGAAAACAGCTAAGCCGTTACCTCCTATCGAAACTAATTAATCCTTCACTTACTTTTATTTCAATAGGTGAGAGCAATAACAAGAGTAGAATTAATACCTTTAAAACTACCAATAGTAGCTAAGGATGATAACATAGGTGCTCTAATTATTGGTTCTCTCCAAAAAGAAAAACTGGACATTAATGAAGGAGATGTTTTTGTAATTGCCCATACTATCATCTCAAGAGCGGAAGGTAAAGAATATTTCTTACCGAAACTTTCCCCTTCTCCTTTTGCAGAGTATATTGCACGAAAAACTGGTAAAGATCCTGCTTTAGTCCAGTTAATTGTTAGTGAAGCATCGAAGATTCTTAAAGTAAAAAATAACATTATTATTACTAAAACAAAACATGGTTGGATTTGTGCGAATTCAGCTGTCGATCAGTCCAATGCCCGTCTTAATTGTGCAGTCACTCTTCCCAACGATTCAAACAAATCAGCAATGGCTATAAACAAAAGCTTAACCAATTTTCTTAAGAAAGATGTGTCTGTTATTGTATCTGATACACATGGAAGGGCATTAAGACGTGGGGCTATCAATGTGGCTATTGGTTCAGACAATTTTCCAGTAATTGATGATTCAAGAGGAAGAAAAGATATTTTTGGGTATGAACTTACATCAACAATAGTAGCTTTAGCTGATGAAGTTTGTTCAGCTGCAGAACTAGTGATGGGACAAGCAGGAGAAATGATTCCTGTTGTTATTATAAGAGGGATACAGTTCAGATCTCCTGTTTCTGGTGTTGAAGAGCTTCAATTTGACGATGAACGGCGTCTTTTTAGATAAAACAGCTGCCGATTGTCACCAACAGTAATTTAAAAACGTCATAATATTAATCTAGCTTGTAAACTTTCTAAGAGAGGTGTTCTTTGTTGTTTAAAGGAACTCGGAAATCTTCAAAAGAAAAAGCAAATGAAAAATTGGGAAAAGCACGATTGGCAGCTCAGCAAAAGAACTACAAAGAAGCTGCTAAGTTTGCAGAGTCTGCAATTGAAATTCTAAAAGAAGAAGATAATAGAAAGCAAATGGACGTGGCTAAAGCTTTACAAAATGAATACTTGGGAATGAGTGCAATAAAATTTAACAAAGCATTAGAAGCAGCTAATTATCTAGGTCGTTCTGGTGGTTTTTACCATAGATTAGGTATGATTACTGAATATCAAAGAGTATTTGAACAGCAAGCTAAAATCCTTAGAGTCATGGCGATACAGCAGATGAAAGAAAGAAGGTTTGTAGATGCTGCCTCATATTTTGAACAAGCTGCTATCGCCTATCAGAGACTGAACAACAAAGCCGATGAAATGGATTGTAAAGCTAAATCATACATATCTAGAGCTGCAGCAGAAAAACATATTTCTGGTAGAAAATTATATCTTAAAAAAGCAGTAGAGTTAATTGAAGAGAGAGGATCTGAAGAACCAGTTATAAAAGCTCATCTTGCGTTCTATAATGCCCTTTTTGTAGAGGATGAAAAACCAGAGATGGCATTGAAATATTATGCTGAAGCGTTGCAAAATTATCAATTAGCAGGTTCTCAGAGTAGAATTCAAGAGATAAAAGAAAAAGTAGAAAAGCTTACAAAAAAGCTTTAATTATTTTGTCTTAGCTTTGTTTGAACATGAAATTGAGGGGGGCAGTAAACAAACATTTAAAAGATTCTTAAGGCATAGATTCCTAAAAATAAAACCCAGAGGTTTTGCATATGGTAAGCATAATACAATCATTGAAGGTTTCAATTCTGTTCTTCTTTCTTGGTTTAATACCTTTAGTTGTTGCTTTGATCTCGTTTGGAGCTTTACTTAACGGCGGAATTGCAGAATTAGGATTTATCGCGCTTGACGCATCTTCCGTATCCTATGTATGGTTTATTGGTTTAGTCGTTGGTCTATTAGTCTTCTTCATTGGGTTGTTCAAAGCAATTGGAGACATTACAGAATCTGCCTTAATCGAATAATTCAGAAAACCTATAAGAGCCTACTACCACTCTTATTAAATATCTTTATTTTAGATTTTTTTATTTTCTGAAAGTAAGGTTTATGTTTTTCAGTAAATCATTATCCCCAAATAGATTTAAGTGTATTAATTCTATATTTCTCGATAGGAAAGTACCTGTGTCAGCTAAACTATTTCAGGAGAATAGACATGTTGCGAACTTCAGAGGAGGATATTAGTGAAAGTAGTTCTTCCATAGAGGTTCCTAGCAGATTTTTATACAATAGAATCTTCAGTCTTTCAAGCGTAGGAAAACTGGTTTTAATTGGCATTTTGATTGGTATGATGTATCTACCTTATTCTTTACTGAGTTATTATGCAAAATCAAATTATTTTTCAATTGTACTGATATTTGTAATTATTCTATTCTTTTTAGTTTGGATTTCCAGTCTTTATTTTCTTTTCTCAATAACTAGTACTGATGTTGAAAAATCAGTTATAAGGAAAATATTTCCGCTGTTATTAGTTACAGCTTCACTGACAGCTTACTTTGCTACTGTGATAGAGAACAAAGCTGCTTTACTGATTTTTTCTTTTAAAGGTATATTAACATCAATAGGCGTGCCAGAAGCTACTTATGAATTGGCTAATTCAGTATTGTACATCTCAATAATTCCTTTTATTGAAGAATTTGCTAAGATATTTCCACTTCTTATTCTTCTTGGAAATTATGCAAGAATTAGCGTTGGAAAAAAGAACATTGTAACTAATTTAATCCCAACCCATCGAACCTTTGTTTTATTAGGGGCATTTTATGGAGCATGGTTTGATTTGTTTGAACAGTTCCTGTCCTTCTCAATTTTGAGCAATCCTCCAGTAGGATATCTGGCTTCAGCATTAAATAATCAAGAAATAATTGATATACTAATTAACACGCGTACTGTATTTCCCTTACATTCTGTCACTTCTATGTTACTTGCATTCGGAGTAGGTTTTCTCTTCATATCAAGAAAAAACAAGAAGAAATTGTTTTCAAGAATAGTTTTTCTTCTGTTTCTGTTTGTTTCTGTTGGATTTCATTCATACTGGAACTATAATTTCCAAGTTTTTAGCGAAAAATTCATTATTTCACAGCTTCAACTAATGGGTTATGTTTCTTATGGTGTTTTTGGTTTCTTTGCGATTTGGATTTTATTTAAAGTCCCGAAAATTTGTCCTAGTTGTTATAGCGAACATAGAATCAATGATTGTGAACAATATGAGGGGAAAAACGCGATATATGAGAAGAAAATTAAGAGGAATAAAAATGTTAAGAGACTTATTGACGACGCAACAAGAATGATGCTATGTCCTGAATGTCAGTATCCTCTTTACAATGGACAGTTTTGTGGTAATTGTTGGTCTTTTCCTAAACTTCAATGTGAAAACTGCAACCAAGTTGTTCCAGCTTTTAGCAGAAATTGTTGGGCATGTGGTTCAGATATTCCAACATTGCATGAAAAAATGGGCTCTTCATCACCACCTCTTTACATGCATTTTTCTGTTGGCTTTACTAGGATTTTAGGAGTTGGTATAATTATTATTTTTGCTTTTGTTTTTAGTACAATTGAAAATTCTTTGCATTTTTTGGGGAATACAATATTTCTCTTGAGTGTTATTATTGCTCTAAGTGTTAGCATTGTTTGGTACAGATCTTCAAAAAACAGAGTTAAATCAATTTTAGCATCTGTTAACATCACAGCTATTGTTGCATTTTCTCTTTTAATAACAACCATGTACTTGTCAATCTTTGCTGTTTTTTTGATAATGTCTATCTATCAGATCTTCTTTGGATTGATTGGTATTAGTTTGATACTATTACTTGATGT
The DNA here is from genome assembly GCA_030607575.1 of Candidatus Heimdallarchaeota archaeon. Lineage (GTDB taxonomy): Archaea > Asgardarchaeota > Heimdallarchaeia > Heimdallarchaeales > Heimdallarchaeaceae > UBA460. The sequence goes on from JAUWJS010000064.1 coordinate 6,322, forward strand.
TCTATTCATAAGGTTCATCATAAAAGCTGCGAGGGGGACGAATCTTATAGTAATTTAGGTGATAATATGCAAAGACAAAATGCTTCTTACAAACCTCCCCAACCAAAAACAGGAAAAAAGGGACCTGCACCTTTTAAACTTGATTTCAAATATCTTCTCTATAAGCTATTCTTTCCCTCCTTAAAGAATAGGGGAAAACGGGAGTATCTAGGGGTTTTGATAAGAAGAACCTCAACTTATCTTGCAATCACTTATGCAATATCAATTACTCTAAGCTTGATATTGTATTATTTAGATGATTTTTCATTATTTTATGGTCTTATTTGGAGTCCTGAAGAAATTCTTTATCTTCCATTTCTATCCACTTTCATTTCACAAAACTTAGATTCTCTGATTACTAATTATGTGCTCACCATTTTTTTACCATTCTTTTTAGCTGGGATCATTTGTGCACTTTTTTGGGGAGAAGAAGCGCGAGATTTAGTTCTTAGTTCTGCACTAATAACATTTTTATTGTTTATTACACTACATCTTTCGCAAGTGATTTTATTCAGTTCTTTAGCAGCTAGTATCTCAGGAGTCTTCGCAGGATTTTGGTATCTAGGTTTCATTTTTATATTTTCGGTATCTTTCTTAATTATTGGTTCTCTAGGGGGCGTTATAGGTGTTCAATTTGGTAAATTATTCATAAATGTGTTTCTTCCCAAGAAAGGAGCGAAAATTACTTATTCTAATCTCATACAACCAAAAATGCCTCTGTCAGTAAAAACAGTTTTTGATCTGGATAAACCTCCTAAATCTGATGATAGGAAATACCACGCATTATCTATGGTTTACATGAATCGAAAAGTAGAGACAATATTAAAATCCACAGAGAAGAAATATTGCAAGTATTTTACTGGAGGCAGATGTGCATATTTGGGATATGTTACAGCAGAACATAAGTATCAGATTTGCTTGACTGATTACTGGCCATTATGTAGGATATATGCATTCTTAAGTGAGAGTAAGTTGGTTATTGACGATTCCATGGAAGGTGAAAACAATGTCTAAAAATATTAGTAAGTACTTCAATCTTAGAATTCTACTTTTAGTAGTTTGTTTGATTGTTTTCATCTTGTTAAATAGTTCTCAAGAAAGCTATGAAAGTATTAACGATATTCCAATTAGCACGCTTACTACAACAAACCTTGGGAATTTCAACACAACGTCAGATCCTTTATCAACCACTTCTGGACCAACTTACCCAACCGCTACTCCTCCTACTCCTTCAAATGGTGGAATCACGCAAACTGAAAAACCTAGTATTTCTTCACGCATACTCCCTATAAGCATAGGAGTTGCGATTTTAATACTAGTTTTCATGCTATACCTTCGAAAAAGGAAAGAAGTGAGTCTAACAGGTGCAAGTTCAGTACATAGCAGATCCACAATTTCTACAAGAAGACAAAAATTCAGAACACAGATTGTTACCTTAGTTGATGTTTTAGAAGATTATTTGAAAAAAGGAAATTATGCTAAAGGAATAATCTTTGGATATCATCAATTGGATAAAAATATGAAAATGGTTCTTGGAATTAAGAGAGAAACTTACCTTACACCAAAAGAATTTTCCTTATCTCTAGATTTACCTGAAATTCTCCCTCATTTCAAATGGATAATAGACATCTTCTATGTGGCACGATATAGGATTTCTAAAATGACTTATGAGAATCTTGAACAGTTTATCCTGGAATTGAAAACCATCAAAAATTTGAGTGGGAAGGAAATAGATATTCAGATATCTCAAATAAAACAACTAGGTGAGGTAGAATGAAGTTTTCAAAGGCTTTCTTTTCCAATAAATACTCACCATTCTTTAAAATGGTTATTCAGACTCTACTTATATTTGTTATAATTACAATTCCCTTAAGCATCAATATTACTAGTTCTCCTCCTCCCTATACGATGTATGACACTACGCCAAGTGGTTTGTCTATTTTTAATTCACTTCTTCAGGAAAGAGGATTTAATACCACTAGGACTGTCTTATCAACTGAACCAGTAAAAACATTACCTGATTCCTCAATTCTTGTAATTGCAGGAGGGGCTAAAAACTATAGATCTGCAGAAAAAGTTGTTATAGATTCGTTTATTGGACGAGGGGGAACACTTCTTCTTCTCGTGGGGTCAGGTTCTTCCTATGATCTTGCAAGATATTTGGGTTTAGGAATATCTACTTCTATACTATTAGAAACAGAAAATTATTACCCCACTCCAGAATATCTTTTTGCACATTCACCTGCAACTGTTAATGGAACATTATGTTTTGTTCAGGCGAAAGCCATTCTCTATGTTTCAACAAGTTCACAACAAGCTGAAGTTCAATCAATTGCAACTGAGCCTACAACTTTTATAGACGGAAATGGTGACAAGATGTGGAATCAAATCTCGGAAAATACTAGAAGCTACAAGGTAGCTGTAGCAATAAGTAGAGGTTCTGGAGTAATAATCGCAATTTCTGCAGTAAGTTTCCTTTCTAATGATTTGTACACCGCGGGATTCGATAATATTAATCTCGCAATAAATCTTATTGGAGCATATTCTGGGGGTTCAGAATCTTTAGTTTGTTTTGAAGAAAGCCATAAAAGGTGGCCCTTCGCTTCTACAGAGGGTATAGTTAACCAAACATATGGAACTCTGATTTTGTTGTCAAAAACGCGATATTTCATCTTTATGGCAGTTCTTCTATTGTTGACTTTTTATTATTTAACTCCAAGAATCAGAGACGTATATAAAACAAAGGAATCCTATAAGAAATTTATCTCAAAAAAAATCTGGAGTAGACGGAGAGAGCTATTTGATACCTTTGGATCCCCTATTAATCCAACAGTTGAGGAAAAAGTTCTTTCCTATTTATATTTTCAACATGAACTTTATCCAAGTAAGGCTTATAATTATTTTATTCTAGAGAAGATGAAATTTATTCCTTCTCATCTATTCGAAGAGGAAGAGAGAGAGCTTTATGAGCTCGCACTAACAAAAAAATTAGATCACGATACATTCCTATTTCTGTTTAAGAAGTTGGAAACTATACAAAAAAGAAGGCGATATAAATGACACAAATACAAGAAACAAAAGAAATTTTCAGTAAAATTATGGACGAAATGAAGAAAAGGATTGTTGGAAATGAAAATGTCATTGAACTTATGTTTGCTTCGCTATTAAGTGGAGGAAATGTTCTTCTAGAAGGTGTACCAGGAATAGCTAAAACTTTGATGGCAAGCACTCTAGCAGAAGTAATGAAAGTAGGATTTAAACGAATTCAATTTACAAGTGATTTGATGCCTGCGGATATTACTGGTGGAAATATATATGAAAGAGAAACAAGCTCGTTCAACTTCATTGAAGGACCAGTTTTCACCAATATTCTTCTAACTGATGAAATAAACAGAAGTCCTCCCAAAACACAATCCGCGTTGCTTGAAGCTATGCAAGAAAAACAAGTTTCCTCAGGAAAAAAAACATACAAACTTCCAGAACCTTTTATGGTGATTGCGACTCAGAATCCCATTGAAAGTACCGGAGTCTATCCTCTCCCTGAAGCTCAGATAGATCGATTCCTTGTAAAAATACCCGTTTATCCTCCCTCTTTGCAAGGAGAAATATCTATGCTGCTGAAAAAGAAAGAGCAAATGTTTGCTGATGTAAACGCTGTTACAAAAACGGATACTTTACAAAAATTATCAAATGAAATAGAACGTGGCGTAATTTTGAGCAATCAGATAATCGAATATATAGCAAAACTTGTTGTTGCTACAAGATCTGTACCATCTCTAGCATTGGGCGCAAGCCCTAGAGGTTCTATAGCTTTGTTAACCTTAAGTAGATCAATTGCTGCAATAAGAGGAAGAGATTTTGTAGAACCAGATGATATTAAATCTATCTTCTTCCCAGTCATGAATCATAGATTGATTTTGTCTCCTGAGGCTGAAATTGAACAAATTAGGGTTTCAGAAATTATCCAAAATATTCTGTCAGAAGTTGAAGTTGTAATTTAACCGAAGCATGAGGCAGTTAACTATGGAAGAGGAAAAAATCTTTGAATTAACAAAGAATGGACGCATATTCATCCTTTTGGGAAGTTTATCTGTAGTTCTAGGTTTATCTATTGATAACTATCTCTTAATTATTCCAGGTCTTCTTTTTTGGTTAGTAATAGCCTCTGCATTTGTTCACTACCTCACAACACAAGATGTTTCTTTTGATGTTGATATGAGAATATCAAAAGAGTACCTAAGGAGTAGAGGTTTACTTGCTGTTGCAGTAAATCTGACCAATTGTTCGAAAAAAACAATTAGGATTAAAACCACGTTACGATTTTCATATCACCTTCAAAGTATCAACATACCCGATCAATTATATCTAAAATTAGAATCCGATCAAACACAGAAAATCGTATGGATATTATTAGCAGTTCGAAGAGGAAATGCAGAAATTGGACCAATAGAAATTGCTGTGGGACCTCATCAACAGCTGTTCAAAAATCTAAGAATTCTGAGAGAAATTACAACAATAAAGGTGCTTCCCCAAAGGCCACGTATAAATATACCATGGAAAACCAAGAAAGAACTTCTTCTTAAAATGGTCCATGAATTTGCTCAAAGGGTTAGGGGTCGTGGCGATGAATTCTTTGCACTCCGTGATTACCTCCCAGGGGATGAAGTGAAACACATAGACTGGTTTGCTACTGCAAGACATGACAAATTAATTACCAGAGAATATGAAGATGAAAGAAATCTGCACTTCCTAATATACCTTGATTTAGGAAGTACTATGTTTGGTCCTAAATTCGAACATTCTTTATCTTCTGCTGTTGAAGTTTCCTCACTCATCAGAGGAACAAGTCATGATTTAGCGGTGATTGCATATGGAGACAATGTTAATAGATTCATTGTTCCCCAAGTTGGGAAAAATGAATTAAGATTAATGTTGAATTTATTTGACATTGAGCCCCTTGGAGTGGAAAGTAACTTCATCAATGCTGTGAAATTTACCAGAACCAATCAATTGAATCATTCAATAGCTATAATATTTTCTGATTTGGAAGGTGATTTAAAAAAGAAGCTTCAAGGGTTACATTTACTTCATTCTATGGGGAGCAGAGTAATATTCGTTAATTTTTCTACTATGGCTTTCAATATTCTTGCCTCATCTGAATGGATAGCTAGTGAAGCTCAGAATATTGAATATAGAGAAATCTTAGATAATATCTTTCCTAGTTTAGTGAGAGATGAATATTCGAATAGAGAAGCTGAAGTTAGAAGAATTCTATATTCAGTTGGTGGTGATTATGTCGAGATTAATGGATATGAAGATAACATAATTTTGGCACTTTACAGGTTGATGAATAAATATGCTCCATCACATAGATTAGTACAAGAAGCATTAGGGCGATAAAAATGAGAATAAGAGATAAAGTCTTTGAGGCAGATTGGAAAAAAACCAAGAAAACAGCTCCTGGTTCTCAGATTATGATTTTTTGTCATCATCTATTTGGTGTGATAGCAATAGCAATAATAATTTTGCAATCAGCTATAAGTTTGAACGTATATGTTTTTACAATCTGGTTAATAATAGGCATTATCAACTTGATGATTGATTTATTCAGGGGTGGAGATTTGAATCTCAAAAATGAATTGAGTTTTGGAATTTTCTTAATTATGGGTACAGCATTATCTCTATTACTTGCAAATGTAAACTCCATGTTTTTCCCAGATACACTTGGCAGAATTGACATCATACTTTACCAAGTATCTGCAGGGATTTGTATAGCCTTGAGATTACTCCTATCAATATTCTTTCTGGAATTCTATTATCACGAAAAATATTATATTTTACCAACTGGAGATTACGCAAAGGAACAAGTGAAACAGTATGAAGACAACTTGACCTTAACTGATTTTGAACGCGAACCTCTGAAAGAGCTAGATGTGCTTCAGAAGTGGTGGATACTTATAAAAAAGATGTTCTGGCCCTTAATTTCAATACTGATTCTAATTTTATTTGCAGGTTTATATTCAATGATAATTTATTTCATAATTCCCCCAAATACTATAGCTGAATTCATAATTCGTCCCTCACTTATTGTTGTAGCAATCCTCTACACGATTATCCTCACAAGAATGAATGCAATTTTGCCGAAAATTAAGGAAGAAACTACAGTACCAATAGAAAACGATGATAAGTTAGCTGAATTTATTGAATAACTGCTTCTATTATTGTATACTGTATAATTATAAACTACAGGGGTAAAATATGAATGCTCAATTATCGTTATTTTAGTAGTTCTTTCAAAGTTTTAATTCTACCACATGAGTTGCCATTTTCTGGACAATAACCATAAAAATCACAATAAGCTCCCAAGTCCTTGAATATTACGGGAGAAACTTTTTGAGCTTCTTCTAGCATAATTTCTGCAAGTTTTCTAATCTCCCACTGAGATCTTACGCATAACCTTTGAACAAAAAAGTCGACTAAAGCGTGTGCGTTCATGGAAACCATCAACTGTGTTGTTGTTGCACCTGGTAAGATGAATCTTGCATCTTCTTTCGGAATACCCCCATCTACCATCTGCTGATAAAAATTGCTGCAATCCTCAAGTTTCTTGTTGTATTGTTTTAGGAATTGTGATTTTTCAATTGTATCAGGAATAACAGCTCTGAAATTTTTTGCATCAACATATCTTTGTGATTGCTGGGAATAACTAGCAATACGTTTTCTGACTAGTTGATGACTTGCTACTCTACTTAAGCCTGAAATATGGAAAACATAGATATTATGTTCGAGAATAGATAAATGACCATTCTTAACTATTTTACTAAGATATTTTGCAGGCTTACTCTCAGCATCTTTTCTTATTTCTTCGTAATCATGACCACCTGAATAACAGATTGCTGCAGCCATTTTAGCAATTAAATCAGTTTCTTGTGGGTAGGAGATCAGTTTTACTTTAATGGATATCACTTCCAAATAGCAATATTCTCAATATGAGAAATGTTCACCATTTATCGATAAATGTGAGTTGTATTTGAATGAATGTATGACATTCCTTCACAATTTGTTTTGTTGATTTTACATCATCTTCATTGATTGAATTTGTAGCTTGTTTATTAACACTAGATTGTTTTTTTCAGATTTATTTCAAACTTTTAGGAATACCTTACTTCAGTAATATTATATACAAAATCGTATATTAACACAAAAAACCTATTTTGGACATTTTATATTTAAACTAAGTGTGTAAATTTCTTTCCCAAAGTCTATAAGCAAGTATTTTAACACTTCTATTTTTCTCGAGGGTGATGGCCAATTTGCAAGTATTTATATCGCAAAAAGTTTTTGAATAAAGTAGGAGTATAGAGTCATTAGGGTAACCATCAGTACTTTTAGTACTTTATAATCACGAGGAAAGAAGATGTCAGAAAGCGAAGATTC
>JAUWJS010000139.1 GCA_030607575.1 Candidatus Heimdallarchaeota archaeon
AATAGACAAGTAAATTGAAAATTCCCTAGGGAACCCAACCTTATTCCCCCTTTCATTCATTGGTTTCAAGATAAATAAGTATATCTTAAATAAAAATATTCGCTTCGTCAAGAACAGTTTATTTCACTGTCTATGACCCTTGATACCAAAAAGATTTCGTACAACCGAGTCTATTTCGTAAGATTCAGTTTCACTTATATCTCCTTTGTATTTATCGCTAGAAAGACCTTTGAAAGATAGATTTTCAACCAGACGATGCATCTTTCTTCTTATCATGAAACTATCTCGCAAGGCTATTACTACAACTGAAAATACATTCGAATAGAACTCAATAAGGAGTTTATATTGTCCATGATCAATTGACATTACTTGTTGTTTTTGTTCTACGAACAATTCATTCATCAGATGTCGTATTGCACTTACAAACCCTCCAAAAAGAAGATCATCACTAACATTCACATCTTCAGAGAGGTAAGATCGTATAGGTATGCCACTTGAATGAAGAATTAACACAGCAATGGGTTTTTCTTCTTTAGGTGCAGCTAGTTTCTTGGATTCTTTCATTAGTATCTTTGATATAGTTTGAATATCATCAAGAAAATCGATTACTCCCTCTTCAATTATTTTAGCTACTTCGCTTTCTATGGCGATTTTCACTTGGTCTATTCTTTGTTTATAGTCCTCTATTAGTTGTGGAGTGTATGTTCGGGCAAACTCTTCTCCTGTTTTAAGTAAGAATAGAGCTGTTTCAAAATCTAAAAGGACAATTTTTATTTTAGCTCTAATATGATAGATTAGTGAGAGAGATTCATATTTGGCTTTTTCTTCTAGATACGTAATTATATCTTCTAAACATTTGTCTGCTTCGATTAACTCTTCAAGATTTGTTGTAATTGTATACTTCTTAAGGAAAACTATTGACAATAATACAAGTGTTTTAGAGCTCAGAATTTCATTTCCTAATTCATCAGCCAGAAGTATTGCCTGTTGAAGGAAATCTTGAGAATTACCATAATTGTTTTTCTTATATTCAAGAAAACCTTGCAAAAACCAATAGGTTGATTTTTGAGTAGGCGTTAATTCTCCTTTTTTGGGTTTTTCTAGTCTAAGAAGAATAGATTCACTTTCTTTGACTTCATCTAAGTATAGTAAAATCTCAACATACTTCATCTCCATAGCTAAGTCCTGGAAGCCTTTATTCTGGATGATATCTAGTACCTTTTCCATTTCTTTTTTAGCTTTAGCAAATTCTTCCTGTGAGAAATACACTTCCGCATAACTGGAATGTAGCATAAACATAGATCTAAAATCACAAGTCCAGCTATTGATTATCTTCTTACTTTTGTTATACCAAAAAATCGCCTCATCAAGGTGACCCATTTGTCTATACACATTGCCTATACTTTCAGTAATGTGTCCCAACAATCGATCAATCTTGATTTCCTTAGCAATTGCTTCTCCTTTAAGAAAAAATTGATGAGCGAGCTGAAAATTCCCTCTCTCAAGCTCTATATTTCCAATTGAATTATAGGTATGTGCAGAGCTTATTCTGTCATTCAAGGCTCTATTAATGTTCAAAGATTCCTTAGTTTTATCTCTAGCTAGCGAAAGGATGTAAGTTGTCTGTAGGTAGATTGCATCTAATTCGAGCATATAAATTTGAATGAGTTTGAATATCTCTCGAGATTCTTGCATACTTTCTACGTCCGCAAAACTAAAGAAATTGTAGCATTTTTCTCTATTCTCTTCATAGATCTGATAATCTTGAACTAAATAAGCTTCTATTGCCTGAAGATAATAGGTAAATGCATAAAATATTGATTTTTTCAATTCCTGTCTAATTGTTTCTAGAACTTTGCTAAATTTCTCGAATTTACCTTCATACATCAAACAAACTGAATACCAAAGTCCTAATCCTGCGTTAGAATTATTGGAATAAAGTTCATTTATTTTTTCATGTTTTCCTCTATGAAACAATATTCTACCAATGAGAAATGAGAAAGCTTCTGAAATTTCTAAAAATTTGCTGATTTGTGAAACTAATATTTCCTCTATTTCATCCAATTTAGACGCTTGAGAGAGATTTTCGTTGTTAAGTAAATAATTTTTCTCTTCCTCTGATAACAATGAGTATACAGACATTATTTCTGGAGGAAGATTTTCAATCATTAGTTTAACGACTGATTTAACTATTAAAAAGTTTGATGAAAGTGCGGCTCAATTGAAAGAAATATTAATAGTTCAGTTAATGTTTTAAGAATTAGCGCATATTTAGAATTGAACAATTGGAGATTTCATGCATACTGAAGAGTCAACAAATATCTTGGAAACCTATGTAAACCATTTAAAAAATATGGGTTTAAATCATCAGGAGAGTTATTCTCTAATTTTAAAAGTCTGGGTAATGGTTAATAATGAATTTATCAGGATTATAGAAGATAACGAGACTATTTCATTATCGAATATTTATTCATCAAACAATTTCCATTTATCGGATTTTGTACCTCTCTTTGAATATTACAAAGTTTCTAAGGTTTTGCTTGATAAAGAAGTAGTTGACAATTTATGTGATTTCTTAGCAAACATAGATATTGGGTTCTTACTCTCGACCATTAAGGATTTGAAATCTAGAAAAGCAATAGGACAATATTTTACAAATCCTGAGATGATAGATCAAGTTTATCGAAACATAACAAACAACTCAAGATTGCAGAAGCAATTTTCTGTAATGGATTTCTCTGCGGGACTAGGCTATTTCTTAAAACCATTTCTAAAAGATAATTGCAGTATTTATGGTGTTGAGTTAGATCCATTAGTTTACGAATTAATGTTGTTTAGTTTTCTTTTCCATCCTTCATTCACAAACAATGTCAAAACTAGATTATTGCTAACTATTAAGCAAGGAGATTCTCTAATTGGTTTCAAAGAGAAGGCTATTGATGAAATCTTTTCAAAATCTACTCTGAAAACAAATTTTCTAGAATTTATCACTCTTAGAAACAAGATACTTACGATAGATAGAGAAATTAATCTTAATGATTTGAAGGAGTATTTTGAGAGAAGAAACTTATTTGCTGAAAGAGCTAAACAATTCAGAAGTTTCAATTGGGTGGTAGATTTTCCTGAATTATTTTTTGATCAAGAAGGCAATTTGCTAGAAGAAATTGGTGTAGACTATGTTGTCGGCAATCCACCATGGGTATATTATAAGGATGTAGATGAAAAACAGTATAAAAAAGATATTCTTGATCCTCGTATTTCGAATTTTCTAAGAGGTAAATACAACTTCTCCCTTCCTTTCGTGATTTTAGCTCATATTATTTCAAAAGAAAAAGGTAGTTTAGTAGTTCCTCAAGGGATTTTGACTGAAACATATGCTAAAGAGTGGAGGAAGGAGGTTTTCACTAAAAGGGTTGTGTCTGAAATAATTCTGTGCAAGAAAGATTGGTTTGAGGAGGTTATCAATGAATTTAGCATCATTTTCTGGGACAAAAAAAGTAAGTCTTCTGAAATAAAGCTAAGAAATGAAATCACTGCTTCAGAATTTACAATACCCTATGATTCAATCGACCGGGACTTGAATCTATTAAGATTACTTCCACCAGACATTTTATCATTCCTTAAAAAAATAGAAGCAGAATCACCGATTCTTTCAGACTTTATTTCAATTAGGCGAGGATTAACTCTAAGCAAAGAGTATCAAAACTACTATAAGAATAAGGAAATGGAAACAAAGACATCAAACCAGATAAAAGATCTACTTAGGAGTAATTCTTTCTTGAAAAATAAGGAAAATGGTGTATTCAATTTTCAACTCTATCATTCAGGAGAAACTTTTGTTTATGACAAGAACTTATTAGGGGCACCTGGATCTGAACAACTCTTTGAACAACCAAAAATAATTCGTCGAAATAGAGGAAAATTATGGTATATCGGACTGGATTTGAATGGAGATTATTATGTCAATGACATTTTTGATATCATGTATTCTAAAAAGAAGCAGATTTCAACTAAAATCATTTATGGCTATCTTTGTTCATCCTTTATTCAACTGCTTGCAGAGAGTCTTTTAGTTAGAGATATAACTTCGAATATTGTAAGACAGTTTCCTTTTCCCAAGTTTAATTTTGATCAACTAAGCAAAATAGAGGAAAGTGTTGCCAAATGGTTACTTTCTCAAAGTACGGAAAATGACTTTTCAATAATGAGAAAGGAAGTAGATAAGATTGTTTTTGATTATTGGAGTTTTCCGGATGAAATTAGAAAGTACATTGAAAATAGTGCTTTTCTCCGCTGGAGAGAGTAGGGAATTTAATATATTTTTATACTATTTTGTCTATTAATATAGTAGATGAGCTTCACCTACTCTGATTTGAATGCAGTTCTCACTCATGAACAAGAAGAAAATTTAGATAATGACCTAATCGATTTAAGTCTTGTTTGTTCAATATTTGATGAGGAGATAGGACCCATCTACTTCTATGATACTTATGTCCCACTTGTGGTATTCTTGATCTTTCCTAAGAAGCATTTGGGAACTTATGCAAAGATAGCAATCAGTCTGGAAGACTTCATCAGCAAGAAATTTGGTAATGGTTTAAGTCAAATTCCAGCTTTAAAGACATTAGAAGACTTCATCAAGCAGTTATATACAAAAATCAGAGAATCTAGGCTAGTTTAAATACTATCTAAGAATGGCTATAGAAACATTTTTGTCGGTAAATCCAAGGTCATTAGAAGAAGTTCCAGGTCAACATGTATGTTTTTAATAGTAATTGAATTACATTTACAAAAGATATTCCATGAATTAAATGTTAGGATCTTTCTTTAATTATATTTTGCGAAATTGCTCCTTCTCCTTTAATTTAATGTTTTCAGAGAAGTTTCCTTCATAATACTCCTTAGAAAGGAACTCTTTTAGTGAATCCCTGACAAGCTCAGACCTCGAATCGTAATTCCCCATTGACATCATGTCATTCATCCATTTAATCATACTATCAGTGACTTTGAAAGTAATTAACCTCTTCTTCATTTGTTGACCAAGCTATATGCTTCACACTATACATATAACTTTTTTGTCGGAAGCAACGTTTTGTAATACCCAAATGTTACACTGTGAAAAAAAAGATACATTTAATCTTCAAATTTTTTGAGTAAATGGTCGATATTTTTGATGAACTAGATAAAAAACGTATAAATTCACTCAGTATCTATTCCAAATTCTGCTATTTCTTCCAGCTCATCAGCTTCTTTTTTCCATGCAGAGTACTTCTTCATTATTCCTTCAATGTCTCCCGATATTGACCTTGCAAGATCTGCTCCTGTGGCTTTCTCTGCATCAATTTCCTCTACTTTCTTTATTTCTAAGATTGGTGCGCCTTTTAGCTCATCTCTTGCATCCTTCTCTTCTTCTATTCTATCGAGCCAGCTTCTATATTTTTCAATTTCCTCTACTTCTGTTCTATGGTCCTTTATCATCTGAAAAATCTCTGTCCTTATCGGTTTTGAGACATCCCAGGTCATTTGCCAGATTAGATCACTTTGATATTGCGAGAACTTCCTGTCCATTTTGTTTTCAATGAAAGAAACAAATTTCCAAAATTTCTCTCCTAAGATATCTGATATTTTTTTCTCCGCTATATTTTCATTAGATTCAATGCTTAAGGCAGTTTGAATCCCTTCTAACTGTTCAAAGACATATTTTCTAATATATGGCCACAATGTTGGGAATTCAAGTAATTCTTCTTTTTCTTTTATTTGCTCAAC